>CAYUOY010000024.1:0-35348 GCA_964446495.1 uncultured Woeseiaceae bacterium
GCTGCCTGCGTTTCAGCGACGATGAGCCTGGCCGGTTTTTCGTCGACCAGATAGACAACCTTGACGTAGCCCAGGGTGCCGTCCGGCAATCGAACCTACGCATAATTTCTGTCACGCGCAAGAATTTCCATTTCCTGGCCGCTTTGAAGCGTCCTGAAGGCGCGGTCGCTCGTGTCTTCTACCCGGTGCAGACCGAGTCGCAGTATGTCGGTAACGTAGGCCGTTTCTGCGACACCTGCAGCAGGAATAGCAACCAGCAACAAGACAGCAATCGGAAAACGCATTTTTCACCTCCCTGAATTCGACAACACTCTGCTGCGAAGCACAATGAATCGCCACGGATTCTACTACAGTGAATCGTGAAATTTGCTGTAAATACTGTCGCCGAATAACGACGTTGCGGATTCCCGGGTCCAGGTAACCGCTGCAGGGTAGTTTGCGGTCAGGCGTAATCGATCAGTCTGTTGAAAAATCTCTCCCTGACTTTTCGACATCGACATTCAGGAAACGTGTTTTTCGAGAGGCTGTTAGTGCTTGTACACCCAGCGCAACAGCGCCTCCTGAACTTCCTCTCCCGGCCCCCGATGGATGTCTTCGAAGTTCTGCATCGCCACTATCGCGTACCGAGCGCCGGACTGACTCTGCACATAGCCGGCGATAGCGGTCACATTATCGAGAGTCCCTGTTTTAATGTGAGCGTTACCGGTAAGGACGTCATCACGGAATCGGCGTGACATCGTACCATCGAGTCCCGCGATCGACATGGAGGAGAGGAACTCCGGCATATACGACCGACTGTAGGCGAAGCGCAACAGTGCCGCGATCTGATCAGCTGACATTCGCGATGTTCGCGACAAGCCGGCACCATTGTCGAGCGACAGATTTGCCGCGTCAAAGCCCTCTTGCAACAGCCAGTTTTGAATAGCCAGGCGCCCGTTTTCTTCGGTTCCCGGCGCACCGAAAGTTTCGGCGCCCAGTGTGTACAGCAATTGCCGCGCCATCACATTGTTACTGTGCTTATTCACCATTCGAATGATGTCCGCGAGCGGCCAGGAGTCGAACGAAAGAAACGGCTCCGCCTCATCATTGCTGATCACGTTGCGCCAACTGCCGGCCAGTTCACCGCCCGATTCCTCCCAGATCGATTTGAACAAACCATACGAAAACGCATTGTGGCCAAGTGCGGCGCGAGTCATCGAGTAGGTGTCACAGCCGCTGGGAAACTTCCCTTCAAAAGTGATCTGATCGAAGGTCTGATTCGGAATAATCGCGATGCCGCGCTGATAACCGCGGCAGCTACCGTTCCTGACCGACAATCGGTTGACGATTTTCAGGTTGTCGAGATCTGGATCTGCCTCCACCCGGACTTTGTTGTGTGCAACATCCGGCGCGAAGAAATATCGCACCGCCTTGAAATTCATCATCAAGGCATTGGGCGCAACGTTATAAGCTCGCAGCGGTTCATGGTCGAAAGCGGCTGGATTTTCATTCTCGACTTGAAAATAGCTGTCATCCAGCAGCAGGTCGCCATTGATACGGCGAATGCCACTGCGCCGCAGATTACGCAACATTTGCCACACACGTTCGGTAACCAGAAACGGATCACCATGCCCTTTTAGGAGCAAATCACCCTCGAGCGTACCGTCGCTGATTTCGCCGAGAACGTACGCATCCGTTTTCCATGTATAGGTCGGCCCCAGAATGTCCAGCGCAACCAGGGTTGTCAGCAGTTTCATGACTGACGCCGGATTTCTTGGTTCTGTGGCGTTCCAGCTCAACAGCATCTCGCCGGTGTCGAGGTTTTCCACATGGACGCTCAAACTATTTGCCGGCAAATGTCTGACGTTCAAGACGGCGCGGACAGCTGCAGGCAGCGCGTCTTCGGGTAACTCAGTGCGGGCTGGCACATCCTCGGCTAACGCTGTCACAGCGGTAAAAGCGGTAATCAGGAAAAACGAAAGCAAACGGTCAATCACTGTGGCTCCTGTGAAACAGTTGGTAACCGGCGGCATATTAACAGCGAGCTCCGCGCACCCATAATTCAGGCCGCAGGTTCAGCAATATCACTGCCTGTCCGCGGCGGCTTTCAATTCTGACCTGCCCGAGGCCCGGTTAGTTGCACGAAACTGTCGCTCTATACCTGACGGGGCTTCTGCAAGCCGAGAGTCTTGATTCGATCCGCCAAGGTCGTTGGTCGGACGCCCAGCAATTCAGCCGCACCCTCTTTGCCAGAGACTCGCCAATTGGTCTGTTTCAAAGCGGCCAGTAAATTGCTTTTCTGCAGCTCTTTCATTTCCTGCTCGGTCAGCACCGAGGGTATTCCGGATTCCATGGGGGTTGCCGGGCTGTCGACGGATGGGGGGGCGCCCGCGGGCATCGACAGATCGAGTCGCAATACGGCTCCCTGCGAGAGGATGACCGCCCTTTCGATGACGTTTTTGAGTTCGCGCACATTGCCGGGCCAGTCATACTGCCTGATGGTGTCAACCTGACGGGTTGTGAGTGTCATGGGCTTGCGCCCGAAATCATTGCAGGTTTGTTGCAGAAAATGCTGCGCCAACTGGGCGACATCTTCCTTGCGCTTGCGCAGCGGCGGCACCTCGATTGGGAAGACGCTCAGTCGATAAAACAGGTCTTCCCGAAACTCACCATTGAGGACCAGTTGCTCCAGATTTCGATTTGTTGCGGCAATAATGCGGACGTCTGCCGTACGCGTGATGTCATCGCCGACACGCTCATAGTCGCCTTCCTGTAAGACGCGCAATAGCTTTGGCTGTAGCTCGAGCGGGATTTCTCCGATCTCATCGAGAAACAGCGTGCCCCCCTCGGCGAGTTGAAAACGTCCGATGCGGTCTCGATGCGCCCCGGTGAAAGCACCCTTCACGTGACCAAAGAACTCGCTTTCGAATAGTTCCTTGGGTATCGAGGCGCAGTTCACCTTGACCAGCGGTGCATCCGCACGCGGACTTCGCGTGTGAATTGCACGAGCGACGAGTTCCTTGCCGACACCCGACTCGCCCAGCACCAGCACGTTAGCCGGAGTTGGGGCGACCGCCTCGACCTGTGCCAGGGTTTGCTTCAGGGCCGGGCTGGTGCCAACAATGCGACCGAAGTTCATCGCAACATTGACTTCCTCACGGAGATAGTCCCGTTCGCGTTCCAGTTCTTCCCGCAAGTGGGCGTTTTCCGCGAGCGTGCGACGCAACGCGCGCTCTGCCCGGTTTCGCTCTGTGACATCTTTTGAGGCGACCAACATTCGTCGGACTCGTCCCGCGGCGTCGCGATCGGAAGTAGCCGACATGACCAGGTCGAGAACCCGACCCTTGCTGTCCACCAGTTGACGCTTCTGGTTCAGGAAAGAGCCGCCGCTGATCAATTCCTGCAAACGGCCATCTGAAAATCGTTTGCGTTCGGCTTCGCTGTAAAAATCGATGATCGGTTTACCGACGATGTCCTCTCGCTTGTAGCCCAGTTTCTGCAACCAGTGATCCGTCACTGTAACAATTAACCCCTCCGCATCGAGGGTGTGCAGCATGGCGGGCGTGGACTGATACAACTGCCGGTATTTGGAGTCGGCCCAGGCCTTGTCCACAAGTTCCGTATACAGCGCCACCGTGCGCACGAATTTTCCGTCGGGATTGTTCTCGACCAGAGAATTGGTGAGGCAATTGACGACCTGGCCGTCCCTCGTCAGGAACGAAACCGGTTTGTCCTCCAGGGTCCCGGTGCGACGCAATATCGGCATCAGTTCTGTCTCGATACGCCGGGCGCTTTCGGCCGTGACGAATTCCGCTGGCTTTCTGCCGACCATATCTTCGCGTGCATACCCAAGCCGCTGCAGGAATGCATCGTTCACATCCAGGTAAGCACCGTCCTCGCCAATAGAGGTCGCCATGGACGGCGCCTTGCGAAACAGCCATTGATAGTCTGCCAGTGAGGTCATCCCGACAGTTTATACGATATTTCGTAGAAAATGTTACGAAATTCCGTAATTTACGATATTTCGTAACATTGATATTTCCTGTAAATTATTGTTTTTACTCAATTTTATGAGTTGGCACGGCTTGTGCAAAGTAGGAGGGCACAACCTTTGATAATTAATGCTCTGTTTGCTGCCCGGCAGCATCAGGGACAGCAGCGTTTCAGGAACGAAACCAATGAACAGCAAATTCAGCACCGTAGTCTCTCTTTTTCTGATCCTGGTCGGCATTGTGCTCTGGTCCGTATCGATTCTGACCACGGAGCCAACGACCAATAAGACTACCGTCACCGACCGTGTCACCACTCCGCTGGCCAGCAGCGCCCGGGAGTCCAACGAGCAGGCGGCGCAAGAGGCTGCCCGCTCGATCCGCGAAGCCACGCGCCTGGATCTCGACATTCGGCTTGTGGCTGCCGCATCCATTCAAATGGCAGCACAGTAGAACTTCAAGTTCGATGACATTGCCGGCCGTGACTCTCTCCCCCCAGAGGAACGGCTGGCGGTGTCGCGTTTTGAGGTACCATTGCGCGCATGAATCACGTTCTTTGCGGCACAGCGATCTTATTGGCAACAATGACCGCGAGCCAGGCCGACAGCGGTTCCTCCCCTCATTCGCTGCGATTTACCGCGAGTGAGCCACAGGTACGGATTTCGCTTCGGTCGGGCAGGCGTGATTACCTGCGCCTGCCATCCCTGGAATACACGTTCGTGTTCACGGCGCGCTGCAGCGTTGATTTCGAGCCACATTCCGTGTCGCTGAGTATCGCCGACAGCCGCGCGTCCTTATCGACGGATCGATTGGCCGATCTTGCCACTGGTGCTGAATTGAAGATGACCGTACCAGCGAAGCAGTTGGCACCGCTCGCTATCGAGAATTTCTGCGTCAGGAATGACGGAGAAACGGATTCGGAGATTGCGCCGTTGAATACCGAAACACCGGTGCACGCCGTGTTCTCGGCACAGGCGTCGTTGCTGTGTACGAACGAGGATCAACAGCAAATTACTTATGCCTCAAACCCACTGGATATCGTACTGATTTGTAACGACGCAGATAATCAGACCGAATAGCAGTGGCCGCTCAGGAAAGGTCCAGGCTGTTTGAGCCTCGCGCCATATGGCGTTGGAGAAAACTCAACATCTGCTGCCAGGCCAGCGATGCTTGTTCCGCATCGTATTTGTCGGCCTGCGGATCTGCGAAACCACGCCCGACACCGGCTATGACTTCGATCTCGAATTCTTTGCCCAGTGCTTCCAGCGCAACCTCGAAGGCGAATACGTTTCTGGGTGGTATGGCGCGATCATCCTCGGCAAAAAGGCCCAGTATCGGCACATTGACGACAGCCAGTTTTTCCTGATCGCTGGTGACCTGCCCATAATAGTTGATGCTCGCGCTCAGTTCGTCCGGCAACAGCATCGCCGCGTTCAGGGACCATCCGCCACCAAAACCGAAACCGACCGACGCTACGGCCGGTGCGCCGAATGTATCTCTTAGAAAACTATAGGCCTGACGGATACTGTCGGCCGCCGGCTGCGGATTCTCGAAAACCTCTATCTCGAGCTCTCTCGCGGCCCCCGGCGTGTCAGCGACCCCACCACCGAACAGGTCGATGGCCATCACGATATAGCCTTCTGCTGCCAGTTGCCTGACCAGTTGTCGAGTCGAGTCATTGAGGCCCCAGCGATCATGTATCATAATCACCGCTGGAATCGGTGCCACCATATCGGCCGGAAAGGTAAAGTCTCCGTAGACGAGCTGGTCACCCTGCTCGGCATACGGCAGTGTCTCGGTAACCACCTCGCGGCCCAGAACCTCCGCCGCCTCCGGGCGCGGTGCGACAATGGGCTTCGCCGCCGCTTCAGTGGCGGCGGGCGACTCATCATCACTGCCCGACGTGCAGGCGGTCAGACCAAACGGTAACAAAAACACTCCCAATACGGCTGACGAGAGTCCTCGGCTGATCGAAATCATTTAGCGCCCCCCTGACGAAGACGATAGTGTAATCAAAAGCAGCGCCACTGGCACGGTGTGTGTCTATCTTTTGAGAACAAGCTGCATGTCGATTAAGTCGGACTTGACTGACAGCAGCGACTCAAGATGCGTAGAATTATGCCACCGAGCACAGGAACATGAATTGAATGACTGACTTACCCACCCTGGCCAATATGGCTGAAATTCTCGGCGTCGTTATCGTTATTGGCGGTCTGGTTTTCGCGGTACTGCAAATGCGCCAGCTACGCCAGCAACGCCGCGAACTCGCCGCCATCGAACTGTTTCGTTTTTATGGCAATCCCGCGTTTGCGGAAGCGTATCAGATGATTTTGCAAATGCCGGATGCCATGACGGCGGAAGATATTCGCCTGCACAAGGCCAAACTCGAAAAGGCCGCCATGTTGATCAGCACGACGATGGAAAATATTGGCGTCATGACCTATCAACGGATCGTGCCGTTCCAGGTCGTCAACAGCCTGATCGGCATGAGTACCGTCTTGCTGTGGAAAAAACTTGAATTATGGATTTTTGCGCTTCGCGAAGATATCGGGTCACCGATGGCCTTCGAGTGGTTCCAGTGGCTCGCCGAGCGACTTGAGCAAACTCAGGGAGGCCAACCACAGCCCGCCTACGTGGCATTTAAAGACTGGATGCCGGCTCGCCAACCAACCGATTTGTAGTTGAGATTCCGACTTGTCGTCCCCTGCATCGGCAAAACCTGCACTCATCGACATACATAACGCGACGATTCACCGCGGCGAGACGTGCGTATTCGAAAATCTTACGCTTGAAATTGGACCGCATGAGCAAGTGGCCATCATCGGACCCAATGGTGCGGGAAAGACCACGCTTCTCAAGTTGATCAATCGCGAACTCTACCCCGTGGTCAGCGATGATTCGTGGGTCAGAGTATTGGGCAGGGAAGCCTGGAATGTGTGGGATCTGCGTTCAAGTATCGGCATTGTTTCCGATGACTTGCAATCCCGTTATTCCCGCACAACCGTTGGACTGGATGTCGTCCTGTCGGGTTTTCTGTCCAGCATCGGCACGCATGGGTCGCTGGCAGGGTGCGTTGACGACGCGCAGCGAGGCAGGGCGCTGGAAGTCATGCGAGACCTCGGAGTTGAGGCGTATTCCCTCGTACCGCTACGCAATATGTCTACCGGTCAGCAACGACGTTGTTTGCTCGGTCGGGCCCTGGTGCACGACCCGGCCACATTGATCCTGGATGAGCCAACGGCCGGTCTGGATCTGACCGCCAGTTTCGAATACGCCGAACGACTCAGGCGGTTGATTCGCCAGGGCCGCAGTATCGTGCTGGTGACGCACCATCTGAACGAGATCCCACCCGCCATTGAGCGTGTCATTCTCCTCAGAAGTGGCCGCATCATTGCCGATGGCCCCAAACACGAAGTCCTCACCCGGGAAAAGCTGGAGGCAACCTATAGCACGTCCCTCAGGCTGCAACTGATCGATGGCTACTATTTTGCCTACCCGGACGGCGGGTAAGACGGCGCATCTCGAAAACGTGACCTGCGGCGCGGCGTTGTGAATGGAATGAGCCTAGTCTCAAAGCATGATTCGCAAAATCACCGGAATAGTTATCGCTCTCTGTTTATTTGCCAGCAGCCTGCTGTATGCAGCGAACAACCCGGAAGCCCCGACGGAGATCGCCACAGGACTTAGCAATACCGGACCTGCTTTGTTGCTGATATCCGTAGCAAGTGCGTTGTTGCTAACGCTTTTGTTCAGGTCCCCGGTGACGAAGCTGCTGCAATGTGTCACGACAGAGATTGGCAAACGACGTGTATCGAGAGTCCTTGCCGGGAAAAGTGACAGTGTGCTGCACGACTTTATTCTCCCCGGCGCATTCGGCGGATTGACCCGTATCGATCACGCCATACTGACTTCTGGCGGCATCCTTTGTATTCAGACCAAACACTGCAACGGGATTGTTTTCGGGGGTGCGGATGAGCCACAGTGGACCAACGTCGACGGCGTTCAACGACGCAAGTTTCTAAACCCCCAGATTCAAAATGAAGGCCGGGCCAAGGCGCTGCAATCCGCTGTGCCCGGCGTGCCCGTTGCCAACCTGGTGGTGTTTTCGGGGTCCATTCAATTTACCTCAACACGCGAAAAAAACGTCATTCACGTTCGCGAACTTGCGAGTTACATCGACAAGTTTGTCTTTGGCCCGTCAAAAATTGACGACTGGGATGCCATTTGGCTGACATTGAATGCCGCACTTCTGGTCGATGAAGCCTCGCGCAAGGATTTTCACGCCCAACTCAGTTTGGGCTAGGGCACCTCTGATTTATACTTAATTGATGTCGATCATCAGTTTCCTGAATACACCCTGACGCAACTGCGCCGCCGCTGTCGGTTGGCTATACTCACCTCTCATATTGACTGGTGATATCCAATGACAGAATCATGGTTGTGCTCTGCAGAGCACTGCGTCAACTCGCCTGTTGGTGTCATCGCTGTTCTGTGTGGCGTCGCTGCATTCTGGTTTTACGTACAACAGGCGACCGGCTGGAAATTCTTTACCTATTTGCCGCCGTTGTTGTTCATCTATGCGACACCGGTTTTCCTGAACAATCTTCAGGTTATTCCCCATGACTCACCCGTTTACTCCGGACTAAGCAATTTTCTGCTGCCAGTATTTATCGTGCTGATGCTCATCAAGGTCGATGTGCCCGCAGCCGTCCGGATCATGGGGAAAGGCGTGCTGGTCATGCTGATGGGTACAGCCGGCGTGGTCGTTGGCGCTGTAGTTTCCTATGCCATTGTGCACCGCTGGCTGGCCGATGACGCGTGGAAGGGTTTCGGCGCCCTGGCCGGCAGCTGGATTGGTGGCACCGGCAATATGGCGGCCGCGAGCGAGATGCTGGATACACCGCCGGAACAGTTTGGCCTGGCAGTCCTTGCTGACAACATCATTTACATTGTTTGGCTGCCCATCTTGCTGGCTTCCAAAAATTTTGCCGACCGCTTCAATCGCTGGACCCGGGTGCCGGAAGAACGCCTGCACGCCATGGATGCGGCCTCCGCCGCTTTCGCCGTTGATGAGGCCACACCGGATATGCGTGACTACATTTACCTCGCGGCCATAGCCATTGGCGTAACAGCCATTTCGATCGCGCTTTCGGCATCGATTTATGCGGCACAATCAGCGGCATTTCCCAGCCTCAATATCGTATTGTCACAGTCCACCTGGCGAATTCTCCTGATTACGACAATCGCGTTGACGTTATCAACCACGCGCGTGGCGAAACTGCCAAATGCGACCGCTCTGGGTACGGCAATGATTTACGTTTTCGTTGCTGGCATGGGTGCAAGGGCTTCTGTCGCGGGCTTCGCACAAGCGCCCGCGTTCCTGCTTGGCGCCTTCATCTGGATCTTCATTCATGGCGCGTTTTGTTTGCTCGGTGCGAAACTGTTTCGCGTCGATGTGCACAGTGTTGCCATCGCCTCCGCCGCCAACATCGGTGCCGCAGCGTCCGCGCCCATTGTCGCCGCATTTCACCGACCCAGCCTGGTGCCAGTGTCTGTCCTGATGGCGTTGATAGGCTACGCGCTGGGAAACTATCTCGCACCGCTGGCGGGACACCTGGCGCGTCTCGCGGCAGGTCAATAGGCAGCAGCGGCCAGCCGTACCTGGCAGTCTGTTGAAAAGGCCATCCATAGCAGCTTGTCGAAAAAGAGAGTTTCTCAACAAGCTGCTAGACGGATTGTTATCGGTGATACAGTCACGAAATGACTAAATGGTTTAAATGGGCCGGCTACACCGCTTCTGGAGTCGGTCTGATCTACCTCATCGTCTACGCGTCAGTCACCTTGCTCTGGAGTAACCGGGCGTCGCTGGATGAACTGAGCTGGCCGGTTGCGGAGTCTGCATCTGACGGCGACGGCGTGGTAACAGTTACCTGGCTCGGCATCTCCACACTGCTGTTCGATGATGGTGAAACACAAATTCTGACGGATGGCACTTTTTCCCGCCCGAGCCTTAGCGACTTTCTGATGTTCAGACCAGTACGTTCAGATATCGCCAGCATCAACTATGCACTGGACGAATTCCGTATCGACCATCTTGCCGCCATCATCCCCCTGCACTCGCACTTCGATCATGCGATGGATGTCGGTAATGTGGCGAATCGAACCACCGCCGTCGTTCTCGGCTCTGAGTCCACCGCCAATATTGCCCGCGGGGCGAGAGTGCCGGTGCGCCAATATCAGATTCTCGCCAGTGGTGAGTCACGCCATTTCGGCAAATTTACGGTGACCCTGTATGAAACAGTACATGCCCCGCTTGGATCCGGAGGTAAAGGCTGGTTTCCGGGCATTATCGATGAGCCGCTGTTGCAGCCGGCAAGAATACCAGCCTGGCGCAGCGGAGCGGTCTACTCGTTGCTGATCAGCCACCCGCGAGGGCAAACGCTCGTACAAGGCAGCGCCGGAATCTCCAGGGGGCTGCATGCGAGCCACAATGCCGATGTGGTCATGCTGGGTGTTGGGGGGCTCGCTTCGCTGGGCCAGGAATATACTGAAGAATACTGGCAGGAAACGGTGACAGCCTCGGGAGCCCAGCGGGTCTATGCCATACATTTTGATGACTTCACCCGGCCACTTGGCGAGGTCGCGTTGCTGCCCTACCTCGCCGACGACGTCGTCCAGGCCGCCAGCTGGATTGATACAAGTGCAGACAACGACGGTATCTCGGTGCAACGGCCACCCTTCGGCCTGCCCATCACTCTCTACTGATTGACATCCATCAGGGTTCGGCAAGCTCCTGAATGCGTGAGCGAAAAATGCCCGGCGAGCACACCAACGTCTCTTTTTGCTGCTTGGACAAACGCTTGACGTAGTGTTCAACCCGCGACGCTCGACTACGATCACCAACCGTTTGCTGAAACACCAGCGTTAACGGGCCACGTCCCCGTAGATACTTGGCCCCCAGACGACCTGCTTCGTGCTCACTCATCCGTCGCGACACGTCGGTCGCGATTCCGGTGTACAAACTGTTGTCAGCACAGCGGACAAGATAGATGCTCCAATCAGCCACAGCTATCCAGGCAGGTGGTCACTTCACAACACGTACCGTCGAGGCAGGATTTGCCTGCAGCAAATCATCGGGGCGAATCGGGCGTCGCTCGAAATTGCCGCCACAGTTCGGACAAACACCGTGCAGCGGTCCGGCAACACAGGTCTCACAGAAAGTACACTCAAAGGTGCAAATCATCGCTTTGCCGGACGCAGCCGGCAGATCACAGTCGCACAATTCGCAATTGGGACGAAGCTCTAGCACGTAGTCAGGCGTTGCCGCCGGCCAGTTTATCCCCCAGAACGCTCAGGGCACCCGCTTCGATGCTGGCCTTGTTATCCGGCGTATCAGCAAATGTCAGCACGATCTCTTGCGCGCCATCGAACTCCCCGGCCGGCTCGCGCAAAGCAAGCGTAAGCATGCTGCCATTGAGGGTTACTTCTGAAATGAGATCATGACCCGCAAACTGCTGCTCATTGATTTCCAGATATATCGAATCATCAAAATCTTCACCCGTTGCTCGCATGAGCAACAAGTAGTCTTCAATATCACCTGAATCGCTGGTCCGCGCGAAGAACAACATCGCCGCATCTTCACGCACATCGAATGCGACCGTGTCGTAGTGATGATTTGCTGTCATATTCGAATCCGTCACCGCCCAATAAACCCCAGTGTACGCGAAGCGCCGCATCGATTCCTCTTTACGATGAGGCGAACTCGGCACGAATCGACTTGATGCGCTGGTCTTTCTCTTCCCAAACCTCAGCGAGCCAGCGATGGAATCGCCGTCTGAATTCACGGTCATTGGCATAGTCGCCGCTCAGCATCCAGTCATCTACAGATCGCTTCCTGATATCTACAACGACATGCTCGAAATGGCCGCAGAGCATGTCCCAAAAATTGGCGACGCCTTTTGGATAGACAATGGTGATATCGAGAATGGCGTCGAACATATTGCCCATCGATGCCAGGGCAAGTGCTGCACCGCCCGCACGGGGGGGCAGCAAATGATCAAACGTGGATTTTCGCCTGACTCTTTTGGCTTCACTGAAGCGGGTGCCCTCCAGGAAGTTAATTACGCTGGTTGGTGTGTCACTGAATTTTTCGCAGGCCTTGCGGGTCGCCTCGAGGTCTTTGCCTTTCTCTTCAGGATGTTTTTGCAGGTAACTTTTCGAGTGCCGCTGCATAAAGGGCATGTCCATTGCCCACCACGTAAGGCCAAGGACCGGAAACCAGATCAATTCTTTTTTGATGAAGAATTTGAGAAATGGAATTCGCCGCGCCAGCGCTGTCTGCAATACCACGATGTCGACCCAGGTTTGATGGTTGACCATCAGCAAGTACCAGCCGCCGCGATTGAGTTCATCCAGACCCCGGAAGTCCCACTCTGTTCTGCCTACGATCGAGAAAATAAGCTTGTTCGCAGATACCCAGGCTCCACCAAGCGCCATGATCCAGCGACTCAGCACGCGGCGAATCGGAGCGTACGGCAGCATGAACTTTGCGAATGCCAGCACAATGATCGGCACAAACAAGCAGCACGTGTTAACGATTATCACCGACAGAGAAAGAACCCCTGTCGTATTTTTGATTATTTTTTTTAGCAAAAAATCGACTGCGTCTGGCCAAGGCCTTGCATTCTAGCGTGAATTGGCGGAAATGGGTGGCTGTGTTTCGAGACAGCACAGCCGAAACAATAGAAAGAATGCAGGTATCCGGCAGCAAGTTGCCGACGATCCGTGCCTGGAGTAGGGTTTGTTGTCCGCACCGGATAATTCCTGAATTGGCGTCGGCACAACATGACCACAGGCGAACGCCAGTTACTCAATCGGCAGAAAATTATGATGATAACGCTCAATATCAACGGTGAAACGAAGAACGTAGAAGTCGATCCGGCGACACCACTGCTGTGGGTTATACGCGAACAACTAAACTTGCCTGGCACGAAGTTCGGCTGCGGTATCTCCCAATGCGGCGCCTGCACCGTGCACCTGAATGGCGAGCCTGTTCGCTCCTGTGTCACTCCCGTGCGAAAAGCCGAAAACCAGCAGGTCACAACCATCGAGGGCATTCGCAACGCGGATGGGAGCTTGCATCCGGTGCAGCAGGCATGGATAGACGAACAGATTCCGCAATGCGGCTATTGCCAGTCCGGTCAGATCATGGCGGCAACGGCGCTACTGGCCGGAAATTTATCACCATCGGATGAGGATATCGATCACGCCATGAGCGGCAATGTTTGCCGTTGCGGCACTTACGGTCGAATTCGTAAAGGCATCAAGCGTGCCGCCGCCACTATGAGAGGTGCCGACAATGGGTAAGTGGACGCGACGGGCATTCATCACCACCGGCGTACTGGCGGGCGGCACGCTGGTCATTGGGGTAGCGATACGCCCGGGCAACCGCGCGCGCGACGTCGCCGGACTGGTCGCTCGCGACGGTGAAACGGTGTTGAATGTGTGGCTAAAAATCGCCGCCGACAATACGGTCACCGCGATCATTCCGCATGCCGAAATGGGTCAGGGTGTGCATACCACGCTGGCGATGATGCTGGCTGACGAGATGGACGCGGACTGGAACCTGGTGCGCATGATGGAGGCCCCCGCACACAAGGAATATGCCAACTACGCATTAGCCCGAGGTTATGAACTCGGCGATGCTGATTTCCCGGCCTTTTTGATCGATACGGTCGATGGCATTTTCTTGAAAGCGACCCAGTCGATGCACCTGCAGATCACCGGTGGCAGCACATCAGTTGCCACGACTGGCATAATTGGCATGCGTGTTGCCGGAGCAGCTGCCAAAGCCGTATTGCTGCAAGCGGCCGCAGAGGCCTGGCAAGTACCTGCCGAGGAATTACAGGCCAGGAACAGTCAGGTGATACACGCCTCCAGCAACCGCTCCGCGACCTATGCCGAACTCGCCGTCGCTGCCGCGGATATCGACGCACCCGCCAAACCGACGCTTAAAGCAGCAAGCGAATTTACCATCATGGGAACGTCACCTCAGAAGTTCGATATCCCGGCCAAGGTCGATGGCAGCGCTCAATTTGGCATCGATACTGTTCTGCCCGGCATGAGATATGCCGCGGTGAAAGCAGCACCGGTTTTTGGCGCTCACGTCGAGTCGATCGATGAGTCGTCGATTCAGGATATGCCCGGCATCCTCAAGGTCGTGAATCTTGGCGATGCTGTCGCCGTCATTGCCGAGGGCTATTGGCAGGCACAGAAAGCGCTGGACCAGCTCGACATCAACTTCAGCGAGAGTGGCAACGAGAGCGTCGAGCAAAGCGATATTTTCGAACAATATTCGCAGTCCATGGACGACGCCACGAACGCCAACGACAACACTGTAGACTTCCGGGCGGGCGATACGGGAACGGCCATGGCCGAGTCAGGTCATTTCGTGGAGGCCGAGTACAAGGTCCCTTACCTTGCACACGCGACAATGGAGCCGATGAACTGCACGGCGTGGGTACACGACGACCAATGCGAGCTTTGGCTGGGAACACAGAATCCACTCGGATTTGCCGCTGAGGTTGGTGAAGCAATTGACCTGGACAGTGACCAGGTTGTGGTTCACAACCAATACCTCGGAGGCGGCTTCGGGCGACGCGCCTTTGCTGATTTTGCGATCCAGGCGGGCCGCATAGCCCGCGAGGTTGCCTACCCTGTCAAGCTGATCTGGTCACGTGAGCAAGACATGCGTCACGATCATTACCGGCAGGCTGGCATCAGCCGTTTCAAGGCGTCTCTGGATAGTAACGGCAAGCCAACCGCGTGGGTCAATCAGTTTGTGGACAAGCACGATCCCAAAGAGGCGCCTTATATTCCCTATGCTATAAAAAACCAGTTGATCCATTTTGCGGACAGTGAAACTCATGTTCCGTGGGGATTCTGGCGCAGCGTGGATCATTCACTGCACGCCTTTTTTACGGAGTCTTTTGCCGATGAGCTGGCGCACGCGGCAGGTAAAGATCCCTATGAATTTCGCCGTGACTTGCTGGCGGACAATACCCGTTTTCGGGATGTGCTTGACCTGGTTGCCGAAAAATCCGACTGGTATGCACCATTGCCAGAAAATTACGGGCGCGGAATCGCCATTCACAAATCCTTCGGCACCATCGTCGCACAAGTCGTTGAGGTCGAAATTACCGACGGCAAGGTGCGCGCACCCCGGGTCACCTGTGTGGTCGATTGTGGTTTCGCCATGCACCCGGACGGCCTGAAGTCACAAATGGAAAGTGGCATTATTTACGGGCTGACAGCGGCACTTTACAGCGACATTTCGATTCACCGCGGTGCCGTCGCGCAGAGCAATTTCCACGACTACCCGATGCTGCGAATGCATGAATCGCCCTCCATCGAGACCTATATCATCAATGGTGGTGGCAGAACGGGAGGCGCGGGTGAGCCGGGAACTCCGGCCATTGCGCCGGCGCTCACGAATGCCATCTTCAATGCGACCGGTCAGCGAATTCGTGAACTGCCGGTCAAACACCATGATTTCAGTCGCGGCAATCCCGGCACAAAAGATGTTGCCTGAGGTCCTGATTGCGTCAGGCTACGAGTCTGCAAACCATTGAAAAGTGGACATAATCCAAAACCACGTTACCGGACAGGACGTCCAAATGCCGCGCAACGCAGGGGTGCGCGAAAGCGGCGTTTAAACGGCGTTTGAAAGTACCACGGACGGTTGTTGCAACAGACGGCTAGTCGCTGCGGCTGGTCACTTCCAGCAGGTGATAGCCGAACTGGGTCTTTACCGGTCCCTGGACGGTATTTACATCGGCGCTAAAAACCACTTCGTCAAATTCTTTTACCATCATTCCGGGTCCGAACTCGCCGAGATCACCGCCCTTACTCCCGGATGGACATGACGAGTGCTGTTTCGCAATCTCCGCAAAATCGGCCCCTCCCGTTATTTCGTCCTTCAGGGTCAGACATTGTTCTTCACTATCAACCAGGATATGTCTTGCTGATGCCGTTGGCATTCGATCGTCTCCGCTGCGAAAAAAACAGAGTGTGTACGATCAGGGCCTCCACGGCAAATTGAAAAACGGCCGGCACAGTGCCATGCTGGGTTGGGCTTTCGCTTGCATAAAAGGTGTGGCAAGAAATGAAAAAGATCAGGGAAATACTGGCTCAGCTTGGTCAGGAGTTGCAAAGAGCTGAGGATATTGACGTCGAAACGCGGGCAACGCTCAAAGATTTGCACAGCGATGTCGATCGAATGGCGGATTCCGGCGAGTTGGACATGGAACCGATGCTGGATACGGTGAAAGCGCTGGAGGCAAAATTTGCAGCATCTCACCCGGTGCTGGAACGGATGGCACGCGAACTGGCGGATGCCATTGCAAAAATGGGGATTTAACGATGACACGACGCTTCGCAGGTTCTCCACTACGACGATGAGCTGGCAACTGGCACAACTTAACATTGCGCATATGCGCTACGACCTGGACGACGCCCGCATGGGCGACTTTGTCGGCGGTCTTGATCCGGTCAATACTCTCGCCGAAAAATCGGACGGCTTCGTCTGGCGCTTGCAAACGGACGCAGGCGACGCCACCGGCATTACGATTTACGATGATCCGTCTTTAATCGCAAACATGTCGGTCTGGTCATCGCTTGACGCACTGCTGAATTTCGTGCGGTCTGCGGGACATATGACCATCATGAAACGGCGCAGAGAGTGGTTCGAACGACCGAATCAGCCATACCTGGTTTTGTGGTGGGTGCCGGAAGGGCACCAGCCAACCACGAGAGAAGCAGAGGATCGATTGAATCATCTGCGGGAACACGGGGCCACAGAGCACGCTTTTTCAGCGCGTGATTCCTTTCCCGCTCCTTCGCTGGCGCCGAGCTGAGATTGGTCCTGACGGGTCGCACAAAACCGCATTCCCCCCGTATCAGGTAGACGACCAGATGGCTTCAATGAACTCATCAAGCCCCGCTTGCCGAAACTTCGGTGGGCTGTCATCGATGTCATTGTGTGCGGCAACGCGCTGCAAATCGGGCCAGTACTTTTGCATCTCGTCTGGCAATACCGAGAATGGCGGCCCTTGCACCGCCTCCTGATCGTATTCCAGTGTGATGATCATTCGACAAGCCTCTGGCAACAGCAGCGACCGCGTATGTTCAATATATCGGGGTCGTTCGGTGGCTGGGAAGGTGGCGAGTGCACCACGATCGTACAGGGCTGCTGCGGGCTCCGCCCTGTAGTCAAAATAGTCGCCGCAATAGATCTGTATAGGTAGCGTTTTCGCCGCGTAGCAGGGCAAACTGCCGATTTGATTGACGCTGTAGTCAATACGGTTCTCGGCAAAAAATGCTTCGATGGCAATATCCGATAACTCGACCCCACGAACGGCCAGGCCTTGCCCGGCAAGCCAGAGCATGTCGACACTCTTGCCACACAGCGGTACCAGTACTACGCCGCCCTTCTCCAATCCGGGCCAATAGCGCTGCAAATACGGATTTCCATCCGCCTGATGCCAACCGATGCGCCCCTGTTGCCATCTGCCCAGCCAATCCTCCGTCATCGAATCACCCTTATTTTCTGGAAAATATTTACGCGCCGCGGGCCGGTCGGTAGTATCGGCCCGCAACAAAAACTGACGGTTCTGCGAACTGACCGCTGCCGCAACATATCGCAAATGCAGGAGTAATAAAATGTCTGAAGCCAAGCTCGTCGATGGCAAAGCCATGGCGGCCAGCCTCACCGAGTCGATAACAACCGAGGCGGCCGATCTCGCCAGGAAAGGCATCACGCCCGGTCTCGCGGTAATTATTATCGGTGAGGATGCGGCAAGTCAGGTGTATGTCAGGAACAAGAAGCGCACAGCAGAGGCCTGCGGCTTTCGATCGGTACAACATGCGCTTGCCGCCGACTGCAACCAGCAAGAGGTTCTCGACCTGGTTGGCAAACTGAACGACGATCCGGATATCCACGGAATTCTGGTGCAACTGCCGTTACCGGCACACCTGGACGAAACGCTGATCACTCAATCGATTTCGCCTGCCAAGGATGTCGATGGCTTTCACTACGAAAATATAGGCAAACTGACGGCGGGTAACCTGGACGAAGCGTTCGTCCCTTGTACGCCAGCCGGTTGCATGCTGATGATTGAAGCTCACCTGGGCAAGGATTTGTCCGGTTTGAATGCCGTCATAATCGGTCGTTCGAACATCGTCGGGAAACCGATGGCCAGCTTGCTGCTCGCTGCGAATGCGACCGTTACCATTTGCCATAGTCGCACCAGCGACTTGCCGCAGGTAGCCAAACGGGGGGATATTCTGGTTGCTGCGGTAGGTCGACCCAACATGGTGCAAGGAGACTGGATCAAGCCCGGCGCGGTAGTGATCGATGTTGGCATTAACCGGGTTCCGGTGACGGTGGATGGGGAAACCAGATACAAGCTCACGGGCGATGTGTGTTTTGAGGATGCGCGGCAAGTGGCCGCCGCGATCACACCGGTTCCCGGTGGCGTTGGGCCCATGACGATCGCGTTGTTGATGTTAAACACCTTACGGTCGGCACAACGGCACACACAGTAGAATCCCCCTGGTCGCTTCGATAGACACGACACCACGAATCCGCTCGTCCCTGTAGCGCAAGAGAATCTCGGCGTTACCCACACAGGAGTCAATTCATTGATTAGATCTGGCGACAACTTCCGAACGATCTGGCTAAAACCCGATGATGCCAATACCGTGCAGATTATCGATCAACGAAAATTGCCGCACGAACTTCTGATTTATGAGCTGAAGACGTACCGGGACGGAATTTTTGCGATTCAGGAAATGCTGGTGCGCGGCGCGCCTTTGATCGGCGCAACCGCTGCCTGGAGCCTGTATCTCGCCGGTTTGCATGCGGACGGCACGGACAAGAACCAGCAGGTCCGGGAGGCCGCTACCCAACTGGGCGCATCCCGCCCAACGGCCGTTAATTTGCAGTGGGCGATCCAGCGCGTCCTGAACGCGGTCAGTGATGCACGCGATGACGACATCGTCCCACTGCTACGCCGGGAAGCAGAGAATATTTGCTCTGAAGATATTGAAATATCGCGACGAATCGGTGAGCACGGTCTGTCTGTTATCGAGAAAATAGCGAATCGAAAACCTGGCGAGGTGGTCAATATTCTGACCCATTGCAACGCCGGAGCGCTTGCGACCATTAACTGGGGTACGGCCACCGCGCCAATTTACTTCGCTCATCGAAAAGGCATCAAAGTTCATGTGTGGGTCGATGAAACACGGCCACGCAATCAGGGTTCGCAGTTAACGGCATGGGAACTGTCTGAGAACGGTGTACCGCACACCCTCATCGTCGACAATGCAGGTGGCCATTTGATGCAGCACGGCATGGTCGATCTTTGCATTGTCGGAACTGATCGAACGACGCGTAGCGGCGATGTCGCCAACAAAATCGGCACCTACCTAAAGGCGCTGGCAGCGGCCGATAACAACATCCCTTTTTACGTGGCCTTGCCCTCAACGACGATCGACTGGAGCATCCATGACGGGCTCAGTGAAATTCCGATCGAAGAACGGGATAGCTCGGAGGTTTCTCACGTGACCGGCGTATGCGATGGAAATATCCATACGGTCAATACGGTAGCCACCGCCACTGCCATAAGTAACTTCGGATTCGATGTCACGCCGGCAAAGCTGGTGACGGGGTTGATTACGGAATTCGGCCTGTGCGATGCCTCTGCGGAGGGACTGACGGCTTTAATTCCAGCGCACAAGCGTGCTGCGTGCGCCTGACTACCGGCGCTTATTCAGCCTCATCCTTTTCCACCGGCTCCAGCCTGAATCGATAGGTGCGGCAGGTGCGCTCAGAGGAGTATCTTTCGTGGAGCCGGAGTGCTTCGAATGACGAATCTTTTATGGCTCGAATGGCAGGCCGGCGAAAAATCCGGTCCGAATAACTTTTCACGCGGATACTGCGAATTCGGCCGTCGGTGGCGATTTTGAAACAGACCACGGCTTCCCCTTCGATGCGATCACGGCGCGCAACGTGAGGATAGGACGGAAAGGCCGTAATTGCCGGCGTGCGCTCGTTGGACGAATCCACTACGTAGCTGTGCGTTACTTCCTCACTTTCAGCACGCAATTCAGCGGAAAACAGCATCACAAGTACGGCGCATGCCGCGATCAGCCAATGCGAAATAGGCCTATTCCTGCACACTTCCGTCGTCAGACTGCTTTTGCCGGTCATCTACTTCCACTTCCGGTGCGACCGGGTGGACCGCATCCATATACATCGCACGCGCCACTTTTAGCGTATGTGCACCCGGCCTCAATGCCTCGCCGCGCGCCAGGTCCCGCTCAGCCATATCATACTGATTGGTCTTGATATAGATGACGGCACGATTGTTATAGGCACGCCAGTTCTTGTCGTTGCGCGTCAGCAGCATGTCGCAGTAAATCAATGCCGACTTGTACTGTTTCAGCAGGATGTACCCGGCACACAGATTGGACAGCGCCGTCTCATGCTCGCGTTCGCCCTGAGCCACCCGCAAACCGATGAGTGTCAGACGCACTCCTCTCTCAGCATTGCCGGCAAGCAGCGCTTGTGCGCCTTCATAGAGTTGTGGGTTGGCCTTGCCGATAACGACCGAATTGTCCGCCTCACCGCCCAAACGCTCGGTTTGCGCCTGGACCAGCGGTGCAAACGACACAGTGACAATGGCAACCAGGCAGCTTCGGATCAAAGCGAACCACAATGGGTAATCCCGTTGTAACATTATGCGTCTCAGACTCCCGCGATACTCATGTTCATTCGGACTCGTTCTGGACCGAAAAATTCAATCAACTGCCGCCTTTTCCGTGCATGCCGCGGCGGTTCAAACGCCCCGTCCGGGCCAGTGTCTGCCGGTATTCAGGTGTTGATGTATTGTTCCAGCTGTTCAATTTCCTCTTGCTGCTCAGCAATAATGGCCTTGACCAAGTCACCGATGGAAATCATGCCGTTGATCTCCCCGTCATCGATGACAGGCAAATGGCGACAACGCTGGTCCGTCATCATATTCATACAGGCCCGTACGGTATCGTCACTGCTGGCTGTACGAACATCGGCCGTCATGATAGCCCGCACGGCGGTGTCCTCCGACGAACGGCCTTTCAAAATCACTTTGCGCGCATAGTCACGTTCAGTCACGATGCCTGCCAGCGCTCCGTCGTCGACTACTAACAGTGCCCCAATGCCCTTATCCGCCATCTTCAGGATGGCATCCAGAACTGACCCGTCTGGCCCAATGGACTCAACTTCGCGCCCCTTGGCGTCAAGCAGATGTTTAATAAGCTTCATCGCAATCCCCTGGAGTTTTATTGTTATACCCAACTGGCCTGCTGAAAAAACCGTCCATGGCATTTTCAACACCGCCCCTGCTTTCGGGGCGACATCGACTCTGCGAACAGTATACGGGGCGCTCCCGCGGGAGCAAATCAGGGGATACCGAAGTCAGCCGGGGGGCGCAGTAACAGGGGTTCTTTGGGGCAAAAAAATGATGCAAGATGGTGTTTTCGTGCAGTCGACAGATAAGTATATGAGACAAATGCGGAATCACGACCAACCCCTGCGAGGCTCGCTGGCCGAGTCGCTGCCCGGCGTCGACGCGCAACTGCTCACGGGCAGTCACGCCGAACGCGCACAAGCAGCCAGAGAAATTCGCCGGGCCTGTCTCGAAACCGGGTTTTTTTGCCTCGACAACTATCTCACCCAATCTCCCGCCCACAGAGAGCTGTTGCAACATATGCAGCGCTTTTTCGACCTCCCTGACAACGACTCGCGCAAATCCGCCATCGATGTTTCCGGCCAGGACCACACTCATGGCTGGATGCCGATGTTTCAGGAGCCTGCTTACCAACCCGGTACGATTGCCCACCTGGAATCTTTCGACTGCGGCCGCGCCCGCAAAGCCGGCGAAGACCCGGACTGGACGCCAAACCGCTGGCCAGAGATTGCGGGCTTCCACACCGCCGTACGCGCCGCCTGGAATGAGCTGACGACTGTTGGTACGGCATGCCTGCACGCTATCGCGGCGGCCTTTGAGTTCGACCAGTCTTTTCTGACGGATCGGTGCAATACCCAGGATCTGAGCACGATGCGCTTGCTGCATTATCCGAGCCATACGGCCGCCGTTGCCGAGAAGGCGAATGTCGGCATCGCGGCTCACACCGACTTCGAATGCATGACGCTGATTTCGCAGACGGCCCCGGGATTGGAGCTAATGGACGTCAATGGCGACTGGTATGACGCTCCGGCTGACGCGGACCGCCTGGTGGTCATGCCCGGTGACATGCTCGAACGCTGGACGAACGGCACCTGTCGCGCGACCGCTCACCGGGTCAGGACAAGGGGTTGGCAGCGATATAGCGTCGTACTTTTTTTTGCCGTCAATAAGGACATCACCATCGCGCCCCAGGATCGATTCCTGGCCGATGGCCAGCCGCCCGCATACGCACAGGTCACACAACGCGATCACAGCAATGCTCAGCTCAGGAAGGCGGAAAAAAATCGCGACCTGACAGCCGACTGAGATTAAGCCCACAACTAGCAGCCGGTTGAAAATTCTGTGTTTCGAATTGCGGCGTTGAAAATACTCTGGATGGATTTTTCAAGCGGCTGCCAGTACGCGTCAATTGCGCTCAGCACGCGCAAAAACAACGTCCAGCTGCGGCCTTGAAACCCAGCGACCGCGCAACATCGTCCCGTGCACTCTGCGTATATTCTCGATGTCGCTCAACGGGTTTTGATCAAGCAGCACCAGGTCGGCGATCTTGCCGACTTCGATGGTCCCCAGTTCAGCCTCCGTACCGAAAAAGATCGCCGGATTCACCGTGCCGGTCCGCAACGCCTCATAGGGCGACAATCCTGCCGCAACCAGAATGCTGAGCTCGCGATGCAACGCGAAACCCGGGACGTTAAATCGCTGTGGTGAATCGGAACCAAGCAACAGTCCTGCGCCAGCCTGATGCAGTGCCATGATGAGTTTCCGACGCAGGTCGATCGCTCTCAAGCCGAGCTCGATATCGAATTCCTCGTCATCCAGAAACTGTTGTTTGGCGTCAACCCACTGGCTCACCGTTGCCGCGGAAACGTACTTCATTTCCGGCCACCGCCGCATGTCCTCGGGCGCCACATCGTTGGCAAAATTTTCGAACAGCGATTCAGTCGGGACATTCCACACGCCAGCCTCTGCCGTCGCCGCCGCGATCGCGGCTATTCGAGTTTCGTCAGCGTGTGCGGCCAGCAACAAGCCGAAAAAGCCGCCCAGACCTCCGGACGGAGCTTCGTGCGGAGAGATAAGCGTCTGCATGTAGCCCTCGAAGTGGTCGATAGTGGCGATCCCCGCCTCGAGTGCTGCTGGCACGCCGACGTCGGAGGGCACGTCCCCGGCAAAAGGAATACCCAGTTTGTTGGCCGTTGCGGCGATAGCCATAAACTCGGCACGCGACAATCCGGGACCAATCCTCAGAAAATCGTAACCAGCCTGGGACTGTGTCCCGACCCGCTGCATTGCCTGTTGCGCACCGTCAACAGTATTGCCATTGAATGCAGGCCCCGATGTAATAAGGCGTGGACCTAATACGGATTGATCGAGTATCTTCTGCCGCAATTCAAGATGCGCTGGCTGCCCAAGCATGCCTCGCACCGTCGTAACGCCGTTGGCCACGAAAAGCCCCAGTGTCGAATCAAGGCTGGCAGATCGTGTCCCCGAAATATCACCATGCATTTCCACAAGGCCGGGCAACAGGTAACGATCCGTGCCATCGACAACCATTGCGTCCCTGGGTAATTCGGTGACATCAACAGGCCCGATGGTAGCGATTCGGCCATCGCTGACGATGACCGTTTGTGCCGGCGTAACACGATCATCCACCATGGCGATGAGGTTGACGTTGATGAAGGCGGTCGTCTCCGCGGCCGCATTCGGGGAGACGAGGCCGCTAATGAGAAAGACCGCGATGACACCGCGAAGAATCATATTTTCCTGCCACTGACCAACTATCTGGAACATGGGGTCTTACCGTCAAAGAATCTGCTGCAAGGTTTCCCGTGAGATATTACCGCCGCATATAACGACCACAACATCCTTCTGCTCATATTGCCCCTTGCTTGCCAACAGCCCGGCCAGGGCGACCCCGGCTGCCCCCTCAAGCAACATGTGATGAGTATCGATAAAATCACGCATAGCCGCCGCAATGTCTGCTTCCGAAACCACGATGAAACGGTCGATGAGTTCCCGACATAGACCAAAAGTGATGGCGTCGCTTTCTATCCCGCCGGCGGTTCCATCGGACAAGGTGGTCTTGCTGCTGAGTTCCAGTATCTCGCCCGCCTTGATCGATTCCGTCATCACCGCGGATGCCGCAGGCTGACAGGAAACGACCTCCATCGCCGGATTGACCGATTTCAGAAACGCCCCCACGCCCGCAATCAGCCCACCACCACCAACCGCAATAAAAATAGCGTCAACGCCTGGCAATTGCCGTGCAATTTCGACTCCGCAGGTACCCTGGCCTGCGATCACGGCAGCATCGTTATAAGGCGAGAGGTATTCCATGCCATGTTCGATGGCGTATTGGCGTGCGTATGTTTCGGTGTCCAGGCCATCCTCACCGTGAAAACGCACTTCGGCGCCGGCGCGCTTGATGGCGTCGACCTTGGTTGTCGACGTCTGCTGCGGCACAAATACCACCCCGCTCATCTTCAACTTGTCCATCGCATAAGCGATCGCGGCGCCATGATTGCCGCTCGATGCCGTCACGCAGCCCTGCGTGCGTTGCTCGTCACTGAGCGACAGGAGTTTGTTGAAGGCACCACGCAACTTGAACGAGGAAGTGTGTTGCAGGTTTTCAAGTTTCAGCCAAACAGCGGCACCGGTAACGCTGCTGAAATACGGGGAGTATTCGAGCGGTGTTTCCCGAACGTGTGGAGCAATTCGGTTCATCGCAAGGACAGTGTCCGCGGGCAGTCGTTGTCGGTTCATGGTCGCCAGTAAATCCTTGTTCGCGCCGAAGCGCTTCCCGGAACAGCGATTGTACCCGGGCTTTTGCGGGTTTTGCTTTTTTCCGCCGGCCCGGAGCGAAACCGAGGCGTCGGCAAGCGCTTTTTGACTGGCCGTAACAGCGGCGTGAAACAACGTTTTCTGCACACCAAATGGCAAGCACTTAACAAAATCCCGGCTTAATTTGTGGTGTGAATTGACAGCGCGAAATCGGCTGTGTCACGATCCGGACTCGATTGAAAAAGGCACACCTGTTGAAAGACAGGGTCGCAAAGCCACCGGTCTAAGGGGACACCTATGACAGCGGGGTTGCCATGATAAATTCGGCGTGCGCCTGCATGCTGTCGGCAAGCCCGATGTACGCGCAACACTCTTGCGCAATTCTCCTGACCACATGCACGATGCGAGTGTGCCTGACCGCGTCCAACGTCGGGAGACACCATGTCAGTTACTGCTGCAAGTTTGCGCAAGTCGGGTCGATACCGTATCCGGACCGAAACCAGGCCCCTGATCACTCGCCCGGAGAATCTCAAAGAGCTGCAGCAAATCCTCGGGCCAGATTCGACTTTCTCACCGCCGTTTAGACCAATGGGAGCCGATAGCGCGGCCACCGAATGCAATCGAGCTTCGGCCGGAACGGCGATTGACATGACCGCCTTCGACCAGGTCATAAACATAGACAGCGTAGTCGGGCAGGTTACCGTGCAGGCCGGTGTTCGATTGGGCTCGTTGTCGGATGCGCTGGCCGCCGAGGGGATGGAGCTTGACGGAAGTCATGATTTGTTGAGTCGAACCGTGGGCGGGGCCGTTGCCGGCGGCTGCAATGGCCCGGCCATCGGCGACGATCATGGCCTGTTTGCCGCACAGGTTATCTCTATGAGACTGGTAACACCGGTTGGCCGTTTGCTCGAGGTCAACGGCGGGCAAAAATCTTTGTTGAATGTATTTCGCCTCAGCTACGGGATGCTCGGTGTAATCTACGAGCTCACATTGAAAATTCGACCGATTGCGGCGTTCAATGCCACTCACCGGCGTTGTACGCTGGCACAATTCACCAACGCGATCGACAAGCTGGTACGTACCGATATCGGACTGCGTTTTCTGTTTCTTCCCTTTAGCGATGCGGTATACCTCGACCTGCGGCGTTTCGACCTTAACGGTCGCACGCGCTCCGGCGTTGCCTGGAAAATCAAGGACTGGGGTGAAAGTACCGTATTGCCAAACGTCTTCAAGTCGCTGCACCGGGTCATCCCGGCACCGGGTGTCCGCTTTCGTCTAATCGATGAGCTGAGCAAGCTGACGCAGGGACTGGTGAGTAATCGATTGGCTTCCAGTGGCAGCACGGCCACGGCCCAAACGGGCGGAGGCAGTACCCCGGGATCCATGCTGTACTCCACCTGGTTTTTCCCGGCCACAGACTTTTCCATTGTCATTCAGGCCTACAAGGATTTTTGCCAACGGGTTTGGGAAGAGAGTGGCTTTCGCTGCGATATGCCGACCGTCGGATACAGGCTCAGTCGGGATCGATCCGCGGTGTTATCACCATCTTTTGACGAACCCATGATCGCGCTACGCGCCATGTCCACCCAGTTGCAAGGCTGGGACAACTTCGCCATCGATTTTGGCGATTTCGCTAAGAGCTGGGGCGCTACTCCGGTCTTCAATCAGACGCGGGAGGTGGAACCAGCTTATGCGCAAGAGATACTAGGCAGTCGACTCGAGTACTTTCGCCGGGCACGGCGACAAATCGATCCCGACAGCCGCATGATGAATTCCTTCCTGTCGCAATACTTCCTCTAGCAGCCTGTTCTATTCGGAGCGATTTAGCGCCGGAATGAGCCACTGAGGCCTCGGTCGATAGATTTACCTGCCTAAGCAGTCCAGCCACGAAACCAATTGCCTGTGTCGGGCATCTAATAGCTGTAACGAGTTTGTTGCGTTGTGGTTAACTAGTGTTATACTCCACTATAACACCGACATACCCATTGCAGTCCAGGCTACACAGGATGGAACGATGAAACCGAACCAACTAGCGGGTCTTACGATCATTCTGGCCGCCTCGGCCCTGGCCGGGTGCAATAGCGGCGAAGCCAGCGTGACCGGCAGCGACGCTGATTCCGCACCGGCCCCTCGACCGGTACATGTGACCGAGGCGGAGACGATGGATATCTATGCGGCCTACCACACGGCAGCGGCCATAGCGGCCGATGCGGAAGCTCCGATTCTGGCGCGTATCGACGGTCAGATCGTCGCTATCGAGGTGGAGGAAGGCGATATGGTGCGCAAAGGGCAGCTGTTGGCCCGACTGGACGGCGATCGCCTGCGTCTGGAAATGCGACAGGCACGGGCGAATCTCGAAAAAATGAGTCGGGAGTACGACAGACTCACGGACCTGCATCAAAAAGGACTCGTTAGCGCCACATCGTTTGATGGGCTTAAGTTCGATCGAGACGCTCAGCGAGCGCTCTACGAACTCAAAAAGTTGAATTACAGCTATGCCGAAATTCGTGCGACGATTGCCGGAGTGGTTTCATCGCGAGACGTAAAAATCGGCACCAACGTCAGCACCGGCGACTCCGCTTTCACCATATCCGACACCGCTCGCCTGGTTTCCTATCTGAACATTCCGCAGACCGAGTTGGCCAAGTTTTCAGCAGGACAGGCCGCAACAGTCCGGGTCGATGCTATGCCGAACACCAGGTTTCACGCCAGTGTTGCACGAATCAGCCCAACCATTGATGCGCGCGACGGAACGTTTCGCGCCACCCTATACATCGACAACCAGAACGGTGAACTGGCACCTGGCATGTTCGGTCGCTTCACGATCGCTTACGAAAAACACAGCAATGCGTTGGTCATCCCTGCTGCCGCCATTGTCAGGGAAGACAACGAAGCGGTCGTCTACGTGGTAACCAACGGTGCCGCAATTCGCCGGCCTATCCAAACGGGAATTCAGTCCGATGGACGAGTGGAAGTTCTCTCCGGCCTGGAGAAAAATGAAAAAATCGTGATCACGGGCCATGGTGGCTTACGCGATGGTAGCCTCGTCCAGGCCAGCCTCAGCGTCACGAACAACACCAGCGGCTAATCCGTACCGGACGACACGCACATTCTCTGTCGGTAACCGGCATTGGGGAACATCAGGAGACAGCGAGCATGTCGAGGCAATTTTGGCCGGCATTGATTCTTGGCACTATCGTTATGGCGGCATGCAGTCCGGTCGCCGAGAACGACAGTGCTGAGGACGAAAAAGAGGACGCACCTGCAATACCCGTTGAGGTCGCTACGGCGATACGCGGAGACGTTTTTTCGACTTACACCGGCACCGCACCGATAGAAGCCTTCAACGATGCGGAGGTCATTGCCCGAGTGGGTGGAGAGGTCCGCGAAATCCTGGTCGAAGAAGGTGACGACGTTACGTCAGGCCAGCTTCTAGCCAGACTCGATGGCGATCGATTGCGACTCGAGGTGGCCCAATCGGCGGCCAATCTGCAGAAGCTGCGGCGTGATTATCAGCGCAATATCGATCTCAAGGATAAGGGCCTGATTAGTATCGGCGACTTCGAGGAGATTCAGTACAGAACGGAAGCGCTCGAAGCCAGCCACAACCTGGCCATGCTCGAACTCAGCTACACCGAGATTCGAGCACCGATCAACGGCGTGATTTCCGAGCGGTTCATCAAACTGGGCAATACGGTAGGCGTCGGCTCCCCCGCGTTTCAGGTTACCAGCCTCGAGCCGCTCGTTTCTTATTTGTATGTGCCCGAGCGCGAGTTTCGACGGCTCGAATCCGGGCAAAAGGCAACGCTCGAAATTGACGCACTACAAGGTGCCGAATTTGTCGGCACCGTGGCACGCATCAGTCCTGTTGTCGATCCGCAGACCGGGACGTTCAAAACCACCATCGAGGTAAATGATTCAAGTCGTCGGCTGAAACCAGGAATGTTCGGACGAATCAGTATCGTGTCGGACATGCACGCCAATGTATTGCAGATTCCACGCGCCGCTATTATTGAGCAGGCTGGCGCCTCGGTTTTGTTCGTCATCGACGCTGACAATCTGGCACAGAGACGCGTCATCCAGACGGGTTACTCGGAGGGCGGCCTGGTTGAAATTCTCGACGGCCTCAAGGATGACGACGTATTTGTCGTGGTCGGTCAATCGGGCCTCAAAAACGCTACGACAGTCTCAATCATCAACGCCACTGGCAGTTCGCTGGACTCAAACAGCCCTGTCTCCGCGACCGAACAACCACCGGAATAGAGGCAGAATCACTCATGCGGCGTCTTATCGAAATCGCGACGGAAAGGCGTGTCACCATCGTCATGTTCACCGTCGCCATTCTGCTTTTTGGCCTGGTATCACTATCTCGCCTTAGCGTGAATCTTCTGCCAGACATCTCCTACCCAACGCTAACGATCCGTACCGAACTCACCGGTGCAGCGCCGATTGAGATCGAGAATCTACTGACCAAGCCCATTGAAGAAGCTGTCGGGGTTATTCGCAACGTGCGACTCGTCCGATCTGTGTCACGGTCAGGCCAGTCCGATGTAACGCTCGAATTCCTCTGGGGCACCGACATGGATATGGCCGGAGTTGATGTGCGGGAGAAAATCGACGTTATCGAATTGCCGCTGGAAGCGCGCCGACCCTTGTTACTGCGATTCGACCCCTCCGCCGAGCCCATCATGCGGCTCGGATTGTTACACAAAGTGGATGCCGATTCGCCACTATCAGGTTCTCAGGAAAGCCGACTGAAGGCGCTACGACGCCTGGCTGAAGACCGCATCAAGACGGATCTGGAGGCCGAGGAAGGAACCGCCGCTGTCAAAGTCAGCGGTGGCCTTGAAGATGAGATACAGATCACCGTTGACCAGCGCAAGCTGGCACAACTTGGAATCAGTATCGACCAGATCGCACAACGAATCCGCACCGAAAATGTCAATTTGTCGGGCGGGCGGCTTGAAGAAGGCAGCCAGCGATTTCTTGTCCGCACCATTAATGAGTTTCAGACCGTAGGAGAGTTTGCGGATGCCATCGTGGCAATGGTGAACGATCGGCCCGTCTATTTACGGGACGTTGCGATTGTCACCCGCGGTTTCAAGGAACGTGAAGCAATAACGAGGGTAGAGGGCAGCGAGTCCGTGGAGCTGGCGATCTACAAGGAAGGCGACGCCAACACCGTGCAGGTAGCCAAACGCATTGACAGGCGGCTCGCACAGATACGGGAATCACTACCGGACGATATCGAAATGATCAAAGTTTATGATCAGTCGAAATTCATCAGCGCCGCTATCAGTCAGGTCACGTCCGCCGCCATCTTTGGCGGTCTGCTCGCCATCATGGTGTTGTACGGTTTTCTGGGTGATGCCCGTGCCACCTCCATCGTCGCTCTCGCGATTCCCGTGTCGGTCATTGGTACTTTTCTTTTGATGTATGCCAATGACGTGTCGCTGAATATTATGTCCCTCGGCGGTGTTGCGCTGGCGGTGGGTATGCTGGTCGACAACGCCATCGTGGTTCTCGAGAACATCGTGCGCAAGAAAGAGCAGGGTGAGAATACACTGGATGCCGCTCGCAATGGCACGGCCGAAGTATCAAGCGCGGTAATCGCGGCAACGCTGACGACTATCGCCGTCTTCTTCCCCATGGTTTTTATCAGCGGCATCGCCGGACAACTTTTTCGTGATCAGGCGCTTACTGTCACCTTTGCGCTGGTCTTTTCACTCGTTGTTGCCTTGACCTTGATCCCTATGCTCGCCGCGCTCGGAACGGGAGCGCGCTATGCCGGGGAAGACCTCGTCGAGCAGAAAGTCTCCTGGTTCACAAGACTGGTTGCGAACCTCGTTCGCGCAATCGGCTTCATTTTCCAACTGGTTCGCTGGCTGTTCTGGGCCATTCTGTGGATTCCAGGTCGGGTGTTGCAATGGCTCAACAAAGCCGTGGCGACCCGTTACGAACCGGTATTGGCGTGGTCCCTCACACACCGGGCTGTCGTCATTGTCGGCGCCGTTGCTATTTTCATTGCCACCATGTCGCTGGTCCCGCGTTTGGGCACCGAGCTGATTCCACAACTGTCACAGGGAGAGTTCAAGGTGGATTTGAGGCTTTCTCCCGGAGCACCCCTGGGTGAAACCGACCGTGCGATCCAGACTGCACAGCAAGTCGCCGCAACCATTGATACCGTGGCACTCACCTATTCCGTAGCCGGTACCGGCAATCGGCTGGATGCCAACCCGGTGGATTCCGGTGAGAACACGGGCTCCCTGAACATCGCTCTGCAGCCTGGAGCTGGCCGCGCCGCCGAAGACCTGGCCATGAATGCCATGCGTGCAGAATTGTCGAAATTACCAGGTGTGCAATACGAATTCAGCCGGCCGGCGCTGATGAGTTTCAGCGCACCATTGCAGATCGAAATAGCCGGCTTCAATCTGCAGGGACTGGCGAGCGCCAGTCAGGCCGTTGTTGAAAAGATGGCGGCATCCGGACGATTTACCGACATCAAGACCACCATCGAACAAGGCAATCCGGAAATCCAGATTGTGTTTGACCAGGAGCGCGCCGCTCAGCTGGGAATCACGGTCCGTGATATCGCCGACCGCGTGGTCGCCAATGTGCGCGGCGAACTCGCCACACGCTACACCTGGCAGGACAAGAAAATAGACGTCATGGTGCGCAGCATTGACACCCGTAATGCCAGTATCGATGAAATTAGAAACCTTATCGTCAATCCAGCGGCGGAGCGTCCCGTTACTCTCGATGCTGTTGCGAATATCACCGTATCTCGGGGACCCGCTGAAGTGCGGCGCATTGCCCAGGAGAGAGTCGCTGTAATCTCAGCAAATCTCGCCTACGGAGACCTCGGCCTGGCAGTGGCCGAAGCTCGACGAATAATCGGCCAAATCCCCATGCCTTCCGGAATCACCGCCACAGTATCCGGTCAGAATGAAGAGATGCAGGACTCGTTCACGTCGATGCAGTTCGCCCTGGCGCTGGCCGTATTCCTGGTTTACCTGGTGATGGCATCGCAGTTCGAATCCCTGATCCACCCCCTGGTCATACTGTTTACCATTCCGCTGGCTCTGGTGGGTGCCGTCCTCGCCCTGTTTCTGACCGGCACAACCGTTAATGTCATTGCCTTCGTTGGTGTGATCATGCTGGCCGGCATCGTCGTCAACAACGCCATTGTGCTGGTCGATCTGATAAACCAGCTACGTTCCCAGGGCATGGAAAAAATGGCCGCGATCATGGAAGCGGGCCGCGTGAGACTGCGACCCATCCTGATGACGACGTTGACGACGGCGCTGGGTTTGTTGCCTATGGCCATCGGCTTCGGCGAAGGTGCCGAGGTTCGCACACCCATGGCCATCACGGTTATCGGTGGCTTGCTGGTTTCAACCCTGCTGACATTGGTCGTCATCCCGGTTGTGTACTCGCTGCTGGATCGCAAGCGTTGGCCGTCCGTGAACACCTCCGGCGTCGATGCAGTTCTTGTCGCTCCGTCGCCATCATGAGACACACGGAAATTGCGCTACGCAGGCCCGTCACGACCTTTGTATTTTTCGTTGCCCTGGCACTCATTGGCCTGATTGCGTCGCGCTTGCTGCCGCTGGAAAAATTTCCTGACATAGAGTTTCCGGGAATTTTCATCCAGGTCCCGTACCAGGGGTCGACACCGGAAGAAATTGAACGGCTCATCACCCGCCCCATCGAAGAGGCGCTGGCGACACTCACCGGTGTCGAGACCATGTACTCCTCATCGACCGACAGCATGTCGCAAATATTTCTGCAATTTAGCTGGGATCAGAGCATGGGCGCAAAAGGCATCGAGGCCCGCGCCAAAGTCGACAGCATTCGCCATGCGTTGCCGGCCGATGTTCGGCGTGTCCAGATCTTTACCGGTTCGCTGGGTGACCAGCCCGTGTTGCAGCTGCGAATCTCCAGTGACCGTGATCTGTCGGACAGCTACGAACTTCTCGATCGACTGTTGAAACGACGCATCGAGCGACTCGAAGGTGTCTCCCAGGTATCCCTGCACGGCGTCGACCCGCGAGAGATTCGTATCTTGCTGGACGCCGACAAGATGGCCGCACTGGGAATCAGCATTAATGACCTGGACATGCTGGAGCAGAGCAACTTTGCGATCAGCGCCGGACGCATTACCGACCACGGTCAGCGCTTCAGTGTCAGGCCCAAAGGTGAGTTCACCTCAGTAGATGATGTAAGAAACCTCGTCATAAATGACAAGAATGTGCGGCTGCGAGACATCGCCAGCGTCGAATTGCGAAGTCCGGAAAGAGAGTACGGACGGCACCTGGATCGCAACTATGCCATCGGTGTCGCTATCAGCAAGTCGACCAGCGCCAATATGGTCGAGGTTACCGATCGGGTCATGGAGGAAGTGGAAAAAATAGGCAAATTGCCGCAAATGCAGGGCATTACGATTTTCTCCATGGATAATCAGGGTGCAGCCGTCAAAGAGTCTCTATCGGACCTGCTTAACGCAGGTCTGGTCGGCGCACTTTTGGCCATTGCCATTTTGTACCTGTTTCTGCGCCACGTAACGACCACTCTTATTGTCATTGCATCCATCCCGTTTTCATTGCTAATCACACTGGGAGCGCTCTATTTCGCAGGATTGACGCTCAACATTCTGACCATGATGGGATTGATGCTGGCAGTCGGCATGCTTGTCGATAACGCGGTGGTGGTAACCGAGAGTGTCTTTCATCAACGCGCACTGGATCCCGACCACCCGTTTGAAGCGACCTACAAAGGCGTCAAGGAAGTGGGTCTCGCCGTCATCGCTGGAACGGCCACCACCATCATTGTCTTCACACCAGTGATGTTCGGCACGCAATCAGAAATCACTGTTTTCATGACTCATGTCTCGATAACCATTATGGTCGCGCTCCTGGCATCGCTTCTCATCGCGCAGACACTGGTACCCATGCTCGCTGCCCGCATCAAAACACCGCCACCGCAAAAGGATGGCGCCTTTATGTCTCGGCTCACCAAACGCTACGTCAAAAGCCTCGAATGGATTCTTCGCAGCCCCTGGAAAACGTTTGGCGGCATTGTCCTGATCTGCGTAATCGGCGTCGCACCGCTCGCACTTGACCTGGTCAAGTTCGATGCCTTTCCACAGGACGCCGGCCGGCGCCTGTACCTCGACTATTTTATTGAAGGCCAACATCCGCTGGAGCGGATCGAATCTGCCGTCGACACCATCGAGGATCACCTCTATGCACACCAGCAGGAATTCGACATACGCTCGGTCTACAGCTATTACGAAAAGGGCCAGGCCGTCTCCGTCATTTTGCTGCATGAAAAGGATAAAGCCACCGTCGCTACGAAAGACGTACTGGAACGCATCAAAGAAAACATGCCCGTCATTGCCATCGGCAAGCCCAGCTTCGAATTCAACCAGCAAGGCGGCGGTGAGGGTTTCAGCTTGCAGATTTCCGGTGATTCTACGACTCGTTTGAACAACATCGCCACCGAGGTCGTTCGTATTCTTTCCAGCATCGACGGTCTCGAAGACGTTCATTCAGCCGGTGAGTCCGGCGAACGCGAGATACAAGTGACGGTCGACCGCGTGCGTGCTGCTGCCGTCGGCCTGACCTCAGCAGAAATTGCCGACGCCATAGCCACCGCCATGCGCGGGCGAAATCTGCGTGATTTCCGCAGTGAATCCGGAGAAATTGCGGTACGCCTTGCCTTTCGTGACAATGACAGGCAAACCGTCGAGCAACTCGCCGAACTGGCCTTGTATACCGCCGACGATCGTCGCATTACATTGGGATCCGTTGCCAACTTCCGCATTGACTTCTCTCCAGCCACCATCCAGCGCACCGACCGGCAAACGGCCGTGGTCCTCTCTGCCAACATACAGGAAGACGCGTCACTCGATTCCGTTCGCCCGATCGTCGAAGAGATGATGAACCAGTTCGAACTCCCGCCCGGTTATAGCTGGAAATTCGGTCGCGGTTTTGACCGGCAGGACGACACACAACAGATGATGCTCACCAACACCCTCCTCGGCATCGCCTGCATTTTTCTGGTCATGGCCGCCCTGTTCGAATCCCTGCTCCTGCCCTTTTCGATCATCCTCGGCTCGATCGTATTTTCAGTGTTCGGCGTCTTTCTCTTCTTCGCTGCCACCGGCACTACCTTTTCCTTTATGGCCTCGATCGGCATCATGATCCTTATCGGTGTCGTCGTGAACAACGGCATCGTCCTGGTCGATCACGTCAACAATTTGCGTAACAGTGGCGTCTCTCGCGACAAGGCGATTGTCGAGGCGGGTCGGGAC
>CAYUOY010000025.1:0-34576 GCA_964446495.1 uncultured Woeseiaceae bacterium
CTTGAGTTACGAGTCTACATGGGTTCAGTGTCATCGAGAACTCTGCACTAACCACTGCTGGCCACCCTACGGCGGCCGACTTTTTCCGACACCCGACCTGAGACGAAATTCATTGCCCCTTTGACGAATCCGAAGCTCACTACGAATGCCATCAATAATGTGAAGGAGCCCGGGGGGACACCGAACTCGGTTTCGGCCAAGGTGGGCACCACCGTTCGTTGCATGCCGATGGTCAGACCGACGAAAAAGACCTGCAGCAACTGCTGCCCGAACTGGCCGATGTTCGGGCGAATACCGTGTACGTATTTGGCTATGTCGTCGACGGCCTCATCGGTAACTGAATAATGACCTAAAGTCTTCGCTCACCCTCTTCAACGGGTAAACCTGCTGCTTTCCATTCGGGATATCCCTCTTCGAGACGTCGCACGTTGAATCCATTTTTTCTCAGTGTCGCCACTGCCTCAAAAGCGAGCACGCAATACTCGCCACGGCAGTAGGCGATAATTTCCTGTCGCTTTGGCAGGGTCGCGAGATAGTGCTCGATTTCTACCAACGGTACATTCAAGGCGCCCGGTATATGACCGACTTCATATTCTTCGCTGGGGCGAACATCGAGTACGGTGACCAGGCCGTCCCGGCTGCGCTGCAGAAGTTGCTTCCTTGATACAGGCTCCAGGCTATCGCGATCATTAAAGTATCCAACGACGACATCATTAACTTCGTTGATATGACGCTGGCCCGTGCGTCGCAGGCTGCGCAGGAGATCAATTACATCGTCACCCGCCAGACGGTAAAAAACGTACAGACCTTCTTTTCGCGAAGCGATCAGTCCGGCGCGGCGTAGCTGCTGGAGGTGGCGAGACGTGTTGGCGATGGTAAGGCCCGCTACATTCGCCAGCACTTCGACACTGCGCTCACCTTGTGCCAGCAGTTCAAGTAATTCCAGTTTGTGAGCGTGGCTCAGTGCTTTCGCAACCTGTGCAAATTGTTCCTGCAGTTGATGCTTCGGATTGTGTTTTTGCAATATTCTCTCCCTGTGTTTCAAACGGTAGAATCGAAGGCGCTTTAGCGTACCTGCGCATCGTTTCTTCTAGCGACAAGTATAGTGCGGCGGGTTACCACACCCATTTCGGGCTTCTGTTTGCTCCGCGGCGTAGCTTCCACAAATAGTAGTTGGCGAAGAAGCGCTTGGCCCAAAGCCAGCGCTTGCCGCTGTTGAGTCGGGAAACATTTCGGGGTGGACGGACGGGGTCGGCGACCAGGTGGGCGCCCTCGTTACCCATATCCATAATGCACTCGACCATCAGGTCATGAGTCATCTTTTCAGTGCTCAGGATATCGGCTGCGATATTTTTCGCAGCGATTTTGGCCATCTGTTCGGTCATATGCCCCGTCTTCGGGAAATTCACAGGTACCGGAGTTTCTTCGACCGGGGGCAGCGCGATGGCAACACCGACGGCATAGATATTGGTGAAATTTTGGTGGCGATAGTATTCGTCGACCGGAATAAATCCCTTTTGGTTACCTAGTCCGGGCGTTTCTGCGATGACCCTGACGCCAGCCAATGGCGGAATGATGAGCGAAAAGCTGGACTCGATCACCGAACCGTCAACAGTTTCAACCGCGTCTTCAGATATTTTCGATACGGCGGCCGATGTAAGGTAGCGAACGTCACGCGCTTCAAGTTCAGACTCCAGGTATTGCCGGATCTTACCGAAACCACCGACTCCAAAATGGCCAAGAAAAGGCTCGGGTGTGATGAAAGTCATCGGCGCCTTGTGGCACAGCTTGCGTTTTTTCAACGCATGATGGGCTCCGAACAGAAATTCATATGCGGGACCGAGACAACTCGCGCCCGGTGCGCAACCAATAACCATCGGGCCAGGGATTTCGAGGAAAGCATGCCACGCATCACGTGCTTCTTCGGCTTCCGGTGCCGACATCAGCGAATGTCCCGGGCCGTCAAATGGTCCGAGGCCGGGCACGGCCTCGTTGGCGCTTCGATGGCCGGTGGCAACAACCAGATAGTCATAATCAACCGTCTCCGTTGCGGTATGAACCTGGCTATTTTCCGGGTCAATCCTCTCAACAGCTGACTCAATAAAATCAATGTCCTTCGAGTTGAGCGGGCCTTTGAGCGGAAACGAAATGTCTTCGATTGACTTCGATCCCATGGTGACCCACGGAAGTGACGGTATAAAAATAAAACGCGGTTCGACGGAAATAACCGTTATCTTATGACTGGTGTGTGGCAGCAGGCGCCGCAGATCGTAGGCGACGTTCAGGCCTCCAAATGATCCGCCGATTATTACGATATGCATGTTTTTACGCTCTGCTCGCTAGCCTTGCACATTCAGAAAACCAGAACCTTATCCGCCTCGAGCGCAAGCCTGGCCAACTGCGGCAGGGTGCCGCGCTGGGTGCCGGCTATGAGCTCAATGTCCTGGAGGCCACGCGCGTCCATGCAGGTACCGCAAAGCACTACGTCGGCATGGCGGATGACACCCTTAATCATTCTTTCTACGTTGTAGTAACCCTCCGGTGTCTTTTGACCTGCCTTGGCACAGACCACCGCATCAGCCAGCAGGAAAATAGAGACTCCCGGTTTTTCCGCATCCTTCAGGAGTGCCGACGCCAGCCGAAAAGCGTTAAAACAGCGTTCTGTTCCGTAGGGAGGGTCGTTGATGATGAAAAGTATCTTCACGGCTAATCACTATAAATCAACTATTCACGAGATTAATTGAATTATAGTGCGAATTATGAGAATGTCAACTTTTCACGGCGTCTGCTGAGAAAAGGGAGGTGGGTCCCATGAAGATATTTCATATCATTTTTCTATTGGCGCTTGCCACAATCCTGGGGTCTTCGTTCTTGTATGCGCGTTTGGATCGTAGGCGAACCGGGGCGGGATCGTCAGCTGGGATTGCTTCTAAGGGGGCCTGGATGGACTCCCCAATATTCGACGCTGGACGTAAAATGGTGTTCACGATACATTTCCAAAAAGGCGGGAAGTAGATTATTGATGTTCGCCGGCATAACAGTGTTCATAAAAGGAGACGAAAATGAATCCGGGCGATTGGTGGGGCCATGGTTTCAACTTTATGTGGGTAATGCCGCTGCTTTTTCTGGTAGTACTGCTGTTCCTGGTGCGCGGCATATTTGGGCAGGGACTTGGTGGTGAAAAGGATGCGCGCTCGGCCAGTGCACGCGAGATCCTGGATAAGCGTTTCGCAGCTGGCGAGATCAGCGAGGACGAATACGAGGTGAAGAAAAAGGCGCTTAGCGATGATGGCTGACGAATGTAAGCTATTCCAAGTGGCCTTCTCGATATCGAATTCGTAATGCGATAGAGATGAAGCAAAATGTGTGAGCTTTTCGCCCTTTCCAGCAGGCTGCCTACTTTGGCTACGTTTTCGCTGGAAGAATTTTCGCGTCACGGTGGGAATACCGGGCCGCACAGCGATGGCTGGGGCCTGGCGTTTTACGAAGGCCCGTATGCGCAGGTTTTCCGTGAAACACAAGCGGCGTCGAGCAGCGACTGGTTGACGTTCTTGAAAGAACACCAGCATAGAACTCAATGTCTGATTTCTCATATCAGGCTGGCAACGCAGGGGGAAACGGCGTTGAGAAATACGCAACCATTTTCCCGGGAAATCGGCGGATGCCGGCACGTGTTCTGCCACAATGGTGATCTCAGGGGTATATTCGATGTCATCCAGCCCAGCCGTTTTGAACCTATCGGTGAAACGGATTCGGAGTACGCATTCTGTTACCTGATGGGAGAAACAGAAAAATTGTGGTCCAACGGGAAGCCAACCCTGAGAGCGAGAGTTTCGCTCGTCGGTTCGGTTTTCGATCAACTGGCCGAGTTGGGGCAGGCTAATTTTATCTATAGCGACTCGGAGTACATCTATGTCTACGCCAACAAACGACGACAGCGCGACGGCAGCGTAGCGGCCCCTGGTATGTATTACCTGAGTCGGCAATGTGAGCATGATCGGCAATCGCTGTCCCTCAAGGGGCTCGAAATTACGGGCACGAACACTGACGCTCGTCAAAAACTGATGTTGTTCGCGAGCGTGCCCCTTTCCGATGAGTTGTGGTTACCCTTGCGGTCAAATGACCTGATGGTAGCTCAAGCGGGAGCCGTTATTTCCCTGGATGCACGTCCATAGCGATATAGGCCGAGTTGGCAGGAGCCGGGCGACTGGAGACACGAATCTGTTGGCCCGTTTTTCTCTGGGGTCGTTGCAGGCAAAAAGCGTCAGGTTTACTCGTTGACCGAGTGTTCCTGAGTGTTGCCGAGTCGATAGGAATCGATGATACCGACTACCCAACATACGCCGACGACGATCAAAGAAATATTCACCATTGAACTGTCCGCACTACTGATGGAGTTAGAAACCAGTTCAATAATAGCTCCTGAATCAATTGGGATCGCACCGCCCTCGATGCTGTCGACAACGCTTAATGCGCTCCTAACGGCTATTGTGACGACTACTGACAACGATATCAGGGTGAACAGAATCAAGATTGACCCGCGTAGATACTGTTTCAAGATCATGTGCCCGATACCAGGAAATATCAGGCCGGACAGAAGCGCAGCTTTCGTCGATCTCGTCATGTGCACACTATAGGCCGATCACTACGGAAAAGGTGTCCGGTTTATTTGTTGACCACGAATATCGATCGGACACCTCTTTGTTTTCCGTCCGCGTGTCGGCGATTCGGGCGAGTGGCAGCTCGCGCTTGCGGCTTCAACCGGTCGCTGCAACATCTGAACATTAGTCACACGGAAGGGATGTCAGATACGAATCCGTCGACGATCAGAATCGAATCCACGCAGACGAGTCCAGTGAAACCTCTTCAATGCGCCCGACGGCATTGGCCGCCTCGCGGACGTCACGACGATCGCGCAGTGCGTCAAATCGGTGGCGAAGTATCTGGCCAGTGTCGAGACCATCGCTATCCGCGTGTGATAGAAGATCAGGCGCTACATCATCGTCCACACTTTTTTCCCTTTTTAAGTGTTGCAGAGACGTAAGTGCACTGATGCGCTGCTCGGGACTCTGAAGTCGACGAATCAGTGCGCTGGCCGCAGCAGACAGGTCGTTCATGCAAAGGTAGGTCTGGATTAATGCTCTGGAGTTATCACGTTCGTGGTCAATCAAGTAGGTGAGGCTGTCTGAATAGTCACGTCCAGAGTCGCCCATGGTAATTGCGCATACCTTCAGCGTGTGAACCCACATCCTTCCATATGCGCTGGTTCTCACGTGCTCCATTTCGGCGGTGGTGACCAACACCTCAGCAAATTTACCGGAATCGAGCAGACCACTTGCGTAGTTGAGTCGCTGACTAACATTCTCAAGTGTGCTTTCAGAAATTCCGGCAGATTCCGCGTGCATAGCGTCAGATTGCTCAGAATATCGAAGTCGTGAAAGTGCAAAGGCATAACGCTCAAGTGCCCAGTTTTCTGCCGTGTCGGCATCGACGAATTGGTCTCTGCCGCCCGGTGCCCGGACTCTAAGTGCGATTGGCTCGATAACCGCAAGAGCCTCCTTGTGCCTCCCCGCCGCTTGATATGCCTCCGAGTACTCTACGTATCCGCGCAGCATGGTCGGATGCTTATCGACCAATCGTCCAAGCCGGACTATGTCTCTTTCAGCAGCGGCCTCAAGATCCAGGAACGACTCCAGGCTGCCATCTTGCCGGATCACATCGAAACGGCGGTCAATACGAACCTGAAAAATATACCCTGGCTCTGTCAGCCCTAATACGATGTCCTTAAGGCCATCCGTATCGCCACGGTCCGCCGCCATTCGCGCATAGCTGAGCATGAACATGTCTGCGTTTTCAAACAGATTCGGCGGCGAGTACCGTGATTCATAAAGGGCGCGGAGAAATGCATAGCGCAATTCATCGCCGCGATCCTGGCGACCTATGTCCGTGTATGTTTTCGTCAGTTGATCAAGTTCTAAACGGTGAACCTCATCACTTGCAATTCTGGCGAGACGCTGGAGCGCGTCAACGGCTACATCCGGTTTGTCGGCACGGGTGGCTGCCCACATCAACCACCGCAGTCGATAAGGCGTATCTTCGTCGGGCATGTCAATAAGCTGATAAAGGTAGGTAATAACGACGTCAAACATTTCGAGTTTCGCCGCACATTCAGTTATTTTTTCAAGCGTTCCTCGTCGGACGAACTCGGGAAAGCCCCAAAATACATCGGATTCTGCCGCTGGAGGAAGTAGCGCCATGACGTCATCACAGCGCTCTTCGCGAGCGGCACTGTAGCCGTCACGTATTTGCTGGTAATCGGCGACGGTCGGAGCCGGTTCTGGCCCGGTTGGTTTTGACGTGGCGTCTTCACTCGACAATGTCAAAAGAATTACGAGTGTGACGTAGACTCTGATTGTCCCCAATGTCATATGCGCACCCGAATATCTCGTTTCCGGACCGACGATGCTATCTCAATTCGAGTTAAATATCGCGCGGTCTGTGTCGCTCTTGCAGTCTCTGTGCAACATCGGCGATGCTCAGATTTTGCTGACTCAGCAGTACAAGGACATGATAAATCAGGTCCGCGACCTCACCAACAATTTCCTCGCGATCGCCGGATACCGCGGCTAAAGCTACTTCGACGCCTTCTTCACCGACTTTTTGTGCGATTCTCTGTACGCCCTCATTCATAAGGCGTGTCGTATAGCTATCGTCGCGCGGATTTTCATGCCGGTCACCGATTATGGATTCCAACTGGCCGATAAATCCAAAACCTCGTCCTTCCTGGTCCCGGTCGAAACAACTGGAAGTACCGCGGTGGCAGGTGGGCCCTTGAGGTGTCGCACTGACAAGCAGCGTGTCACCGTCGCAGTCGATCTCGATGCCACCTAGTTTCAGCCTGTTGCCCGAGGTGTCGCCTTTCGTCCAGAGGCGTTGTCTGGACCGGCTGTAAAAAGTCACCCAGCCACTGGATCGGGTTTTCTCCAGCGCCTCGATGTTCATGTAGCCAAGCATCAAAACACTCCCGCTGATGGCGTTCTGCACAATGGCCGGCACGAGGCCGTCGCCCTTGTTCCAGTCCACCTGTTGTTCGAGTGATTTCATAATCGCACCTCTATGCCCGCACGATCCAGAAAATGTTTCAGATCCGGAATGGCGATCTCCCCGCTGTGAAATACGCTGGCCGCCAGGGCGGCTGATACACCGGTTTTTGTGAACACGTCCACAAAGTCCTGTTTGTTACCGGCACCACCAGACGCCACCAATGGCACTGTGCAGATTTCGTGAATACCGGTAAGTTGCTCTATGTCGTAGCCGTTGCGAACGCCATCGGAGTTCATGCAATTGAGCACGACTTCGCCCGCACCGCGGTCCTGAGCTTCCGCAATCCATTGCGCCGTAGTGCGACCGGTCCCGGTGACACGACTGGTGTCGCCGGTGTACTGATACACTTGCCACGTATCGCCAACATGCCGACTATCCACACCCAACACAACGCATTGCGATCCAAATCGTTTCGCAAGCTCGGAAATGAGGGCCGGATTTTCCAACGCTGGTGAATTGATCGAAATCTTGTCCGCGCCTTTACGCAAGATGTCTTCAGCCATACCGACAGACCGTATGCCACCTGCGACACAAAAAGGAATGTCGAGCAGGGCGGCAACCTGGCTGACCCAGGTTTTATCGACGGTGCGCTCATCCGGGCTGGCTGAAATATCGTAGAAAACAAGCTCGTCGGCACCGGCCTGACAATAACTGGCAGCGAGTTCGAGGATGTCTCCGACTACACGATGATTGCGAAATTGCACGCCCTTGACGACCTGGCCATCACGAACATCCAGGCAGGGAATTATGCGTCGGGCAGAAATGTCGCGATCTCCTGTGCGGTGATATTTCCATCAAGAAGGGCGCGGCCACTGATGGCAGACTGCGCACCGATTTTTTGCAGTGCCCTGAGGTCATCGATATTGCGAACTCCGCCAGATGCCTGGAAAAGAATGTCCGGGGACCTGTTAACGAGATCCTGGTACAAATCAAGATTCGGCCCGGTCATGGCACCGTCACGACTGATGTCTGTGCAAAGAACGTGTTTAACTCCCGCCGATTGGTAGTCTGCGAGGCAGTGCCACAATGTCATGTCTTGTGCCTGGCGCCAGCCATGAGTTGCAAGGTAAGGAACTCCGGCCGGGTCCACGTTCACATCCAGTGCAAGAACCATCCGTTCGGGTCCGTATGTCGCCAGCCAGTCCCGTACCCGGGATGGCTCCGTGACGGCAAGGCTGCCAATGACAACACGAGCCAGCCCGCAGTCGAACCATGATTCGATCTGGGCATCTGTACGTATCCCGCCGCCGAGTTGCACGTTTAACGTGCTGGATTCGACAATCTTGCGAATGATGTCCTGATTTTGTTGCTGTCCGGAGCGGGCGCCATCGAGATCGACTATGTGCAACGCACCGATTCCCATCGACTCGTATTCCTGCGCTAGCTCGACGGGGTCTTGCGGGTAGTTCGTCTGCTGCGCAAAATCGCCCTGGTACAGGCGCACACACTGGCCGTTACGAAGATCAATCGCCGGAAGAATATTCATGAGCCGATCCTCAAAAAATTGTGCAGCAGTCTGGAACCTGCCGCCGCGGATCGCTCCGGGTGAAATTGCGTAGCGAAAAAATTGTCCTGGGCGAGAACCGCAGTGAACGGTTCTGCGTGCTCGGCTGTCGCGAGCGTATAGTCACCTTCTGCAAGCGCAAAACTGTGCACGAAATAGAAGTAACTGCCGTCGTCTATTCCAGCGAATAAATCATGCCGTACACCCTGGTGAACCTGGCACCAGCCCATATTGGGAACCGGTGATTGCGGGCGTACGGGCAGTCTTGTTGCGATCGTCGGGATGATGCCAAGACATTTCGCCCGCTCTTCGTCAGAGGACTCTGTCAATAACTGCATGCCCAGGCAAATTCCGAGGACAGGCTGGCTGAGTTTCGCGATGACGTCGGGGAGCCGGCTATTTGCCAGACGATCCATGGCATCAGCCGCTGTACCGACACCAGGCAGGATCACGTGGCTGGCACGCCTGATCGTGTTTGCGTCACGCGTCAGTGTGCTGGCAACTTCCAGACGATCCAGGGCATTGACCAACGACGCAATATTTGCACCGCCACAGTCGACTATCGCTACCTGGGTGCTCGACATGCTAGTTCAAGATGCCTTTTGTTGATGGCAGTTCGTTGCCAACCTGTTGAATAGCCTGTCGCAACGCCCGGCCCAGCGCTTTGAAACAGGCCTCAACCATGTGATGCGTATTGCTGCCTTTGACTGAGACATGCAACGTTGCACGCAATGCATCTGCAAACGACTGGAAAAAGTGCGCGACGAGTTCCGTTGGCATTTCGCCTACCATTTCCCGGGGAAATGTTCCGTCGAATACAAGCAATGGTCGGCCGGACAAGTCGAGAGACACCCGTGCTTCACTTTCGTCCATCGGAAGCTGAAAGCCGAAACGGGCAATGCCCCGTTTGTCTCCCAGCGCCTCTCGAAGAGCGCTGCCGAATGTCAGGGCCGTATCTTCAATACTATGGTGTTCATCGACCTCAAGGTCTCCTGTGCAGCTAACGTCAAGACTGAATCCACCATGTTTGGCGACTTGTTCGAGCATGTGATCATAGAAACCGATGCCGGTGTCGATGGTCAGTGGCGTGGTTGCATCCAGGTTCACGCTCACTCGAACTTCGGTTTCCCGCGTGCTTCTTTTCGCCTGACCGGTTCGGGTTCCGGGCCTTAGTGCAGCGCCAATATCACGCCAGGAGAGTGCCGTTGCAGTGTTTCCGACTCGCAATCCCCTGATTCCAATTCGTTCGGCCAGGAGCATGTCAGTGTCGCGATCGCCGATGACAGCGCTGTGCACTGTATCGATATCGTTGCCGGCCAGAACCTGTGTCAGCAGCCCGGTTCGTGGTTTGCGACAATCGCAATTGTCATCGGGAAGATGCGGGCAGATAAAGACTTCATCGAATTCAATGCCCTGTGAACCAAACAATGCGAGTACGTGCTCCTGACAGATGTCGAAGTCCGCCTGCGGAAAGGATGCGGTGCCCAGGCCATCCTGGTTGCTGACCATGATCAAGCGGTAGCCCTGGTCCTGCAGACCTTGCAATGTGCTCATCACGTACGGCAGGAGGCGAATCTTGTGTAGTGCGTCGACCTGTTTGTCCGCAGGCTCTTCGATGAGCGTGCCGTCGCGATCGATGAACAGTATTTTCTTCATCTCAACCGAGACTCCGTATTGCGTTGACCAACTGGTTGTTGTCCTCCTCCAGCGAGACAGTGATGCGAGCGCATTCTTTCATCGGGGACTCACTGCCGTAGGTGCGGATGGCGATGTCTGCCTCGTCCAGGCGACGCCGGACATTATCCAGGCAGCCAAAACGGACAAACAGAAAATTTGCCTGACTTGGCCAGACTTGCACTACTGCTTTACAGGTAGCGAGTTCCTGACGCAGACGTTCCCGTTCACTGATCGTGTTGCGGATGGCCTCATTGGCAAGCGCCAATTGGGTGTCAGAAAGGGCCAGTTCGGCACTGTTGATGGCCGGAGAGGAGAGCGCGTATGGCGCTAGTACGCCATCAAGAAGTTGTATCAGATCAGCCGTCGCGATGATGGCTCCGCAGCGAGCACCGGCTAGCGCCAGGCCCTTGGATAGAGTGCGCAGTACAACCAGATTATCGTATTTCACGACGAGCGATGCGAGGGACTCTGTGTCGGAATATTCTACGTAGGCTTCGTCGAGAATAACGACTGACTTGTCCACGCGTTCATGCAGAATTCGAAGTATCTCGTCTCGTGGCACCACACTGCCGAGCGGATTGTTCGGTGAGCAGATAAAGATCAGTTTCGTGGATTCGTCACAAGCAGACAGCAAAGCCGTAGTATCCAGTGCGAAATCATTTTCAGCCCGCAAGGGAACATCGATGATGCTCGCCCCCTGAATCGAGGCGTACACCTGGTACATGTCGAATACCGGCGGTGTCAGCAACACGCTATCGTGGCCAGCAGAACAGAACGTCCGAATCAGCAGATCGATGCCTTCGCTGCTGCCTCGAGTGACCAGTACATTCTCCGCTGCGACTCCATAGTGAGCCGCCATTGTTCGGGTTAGTGACCCGGGTCGGCGTGCCGGATAGCGATTGAGTCCATCGCTGTTGTCTGTGCCAGTGGCCACCGGGGATTCGTTTGCGTTGAGTTTGAGGCCACGATCGCAGGCGGCAGCCGTTTGATAGGCGCGCAGCTCGCGAATCTCCGGTCTGGCAAGTTCGGTGATGCTCATGGCGCGCTTCCTGGTGTTGTGGAATCGAGCAGCCTCAACTGTACTGCCCGTGCATGTGCAGCCAGTCCTTCCAGTCCGGCCAGTTCGATGACAGTTGGTGCGAGCGAGTTCAGGCCATCTCTGGTTAATTCCTGCACGCTTGTCCAGCGCATGAATTGCTCCACACCCAGTCCGCTGTAACTTCTTGCGTTCCCATAGGTAGGCAGGACGTGATTCGTCCCGCTGCAATAATCGCCGACAGACTCTGGCGTCCATGCACCGAGAAATACGGAGCCGGCGTTACGAACCCGCTCGAGAGTTTCTCGTGGATTCTCAAGTTGCAGTATCAGGTGTTCGGGTGCGTAACGATTGCTGATATCGATCGCCGCGTCGATGTCGCTGGTCAGAATTACGTGGCTATGGGTCAACGCCGTTCGGGCGATAGCCTCTCGAGGCAGCGTTTGGATCTGCGTTTCTACTTGCGCGATAGTCCGCGTCGCGATTTCCTGGCTGGTCGTTATCAAAATAACCTGAGAGTCGTCACCGTGTTCGGCCTGGGACAACAAATCGGCGGCGACGAATACCGGATTTGCGGTGGCGTCCGCGATTACCAGCACTTCCGAGGGGCCTGCCGGCATATCGATCGACGCACCGCAGGGGTCGCTGGCCACAATACTTTTGGCCGCAGTAACCCAGGCATTGCCGGGACCAAAAATTTTGGCGACCTTTGGTACCGTAGGAGTGCCATAAGCCATCGCAGCGATGGCTTGTGCGCCGCCAATCTTGAATACGTCGGTAACACCGCTTCGTCGTGCGGCCACCAGTGTTGCCGCATTGACCTTGCCCTTTGCATCTGCCGGTGTGCACATGATCCGTATCGGACATTCCGCAATCGCTGCCGGAACTGCCAGCATGATTGCAGCGGAGGGAAGGGGTGCAGTTCCTGCAGGTACATACAAGCCGACTGACTCGATCGCCTGATGGCGACGTTCGCAACGTACTCCTGGGCTGACCTGAATATCAGTTTCGACAGGTATTTGGGACTTGTGGAATCGCCGCACATTGGCGATGGCCGTATCAATGGCACCAATGGACTCAACCCGCAAGCTTGATTCGGCTGCCGCGAATTCCTCGGCAGAGACTTTCAGCGCGACCAGTTCGCGTCCTTCCAGTTGCCGTGCAAAGTCGAACAGTGCGGCGTCGCCATTACAACGAACGGATGAGATTATCCGGGACGCCTGCGCCCTGGTTGACTGATCATCCAGCAGAGCAGGGCGCTCGAGAAGCCCGACTTGTGCGGCGGCGGAAAGCTCCGACCAGATGTTGCTGTTCGTAAACATGGTACTAGGCGAGCATCTTCTCTACCGGCAATACAAGGAGTGAACTCGCGCCGGCACTTTTGAGGTTCTCGAGCGTTTCCCAGAAAACATTCTCGCGACAAACCGCGTGAACGGCGACTTTCTCGTCGTCACCCTCAAGCGGAATGATGGTGGGTGATTCGGAACCGGGTAGCAGAGCAACGATCTTATCGAGGGCAGATCGTGGCGCATGCAGCATGACGTACTTGCTTTCTCTTACCTGCAAAACGCCGTCCAGCCTTTGCAGGATTCGGTCAACCCATGCCTGCTTTACATCGGAGAGTCGTTCGCGCGTTTGAATGATAACCGCTTCGCTTTCCATGACGGTCTGTACTTCGCGCAGCTGATTCGCCGCCAGTGTGGAGCCGCTGGAGACAAGGTCACAGATGAAGTCTGCCCTGCCTAATTTGGGTGCGATCTCAACCGCACCGGATAAATAGACAATCTCGGCGTCTATGTCGTGCCGGGCCAGGAAATCCTTGAGCGTTGCGACGTAACTGGTCGCGATGCGACTATTCTGCAAGCTCTGCGGCCCGCGGTAATCGGCCTCTTGCGGCGCGGCAATGGCCAGTCTGCAATGCCCAAAATCCAATGCATAAACCTGGTCGAACTGACCATCGTCGCCGCCTTGCTGTAATCCCAGCCGTTTTTCCTGAACAACATTCAGGCCGGCAATGCCGAGGTCGCACACATCATCGCTAACCAGGCCGGGGATATCGTCGTCACGAACGAGCAGCAGATCCACCGGCATGTTTTCGCCGTAACAGAACAGCTGGTCCTTACTTTGCGTAAATTTCAATCCGCAGCGGGCTAACAGATCAAGCGAGTGATCCGTCAGACGACCGGATTTCTGCAGCGCAATTTTTATGCGCTGCTCGGAAGTTTCCATGGGGTAGTCCTCAGTGAGAAGCGTTCTTTTTCGGGGTGGGATGATCGGCGTTGCTGTGTTCAATGGCGGTCGCGTAGCCGCCGAATCCATCGCTCAGGAATCGCGCGACCCGACCGATCGTCGTTACGCTGACGCCGGTCATGTCGTGGATGCGGCGATAGGGGAGGTCTTGCTGTAAAAGTCCAACGACCTGCCAGCGGTCAACCAGTGCCTGCAATTCCGCTGGTGTACACAAGTCTTTGAAAAACTTGCGACAATCGCTAACATCCCGAAGGCCATTCACGGCTTCGAAAAGGGCATCTTCATTGCGTTTCTGCTGGCGGGCGGTGTCGTGGCGATTAGGTTTCATTTCGTGGGGGCGTCTTGCGCTGTACTAATGTAACAGCACACTATTACATTAGTACAGTTTTGGCAAGCCCGATTTTCAGATCTTTTGATGAATCCGCGAGTCGAAACGGCCCACGGAATATGCCATAAACGGCGTATTAATCCATGATATAGGCAGTAACACGCCAAAAACGGCTTATTGACAAAGCAGCGAAAGTTTCATAAAGTGACAAAAGTGTCCTTTTGAATCGCAAAAGAACGCTAAACAGACATAACAGGCCGCTTATGAAACTTGGCAGTGACTACTCAGATCAGGCGATATTGGAAGAGATTGGCAACCGCATCACTCAATATCGTTTGAATCAGAACAAAACCCAGGCCGCCCTGGCAGAGGAAGCCGGTGTTTCGAGTCGGACCCTGATCCGGGCCGAGCATGGTCATTCGATTCAGGCGTCGAGCCTGCTCCGTGTTCTAAGGGCATTGCAGTTACTGGACAATCTTGATGCGTTGATTCCTGCACCTGCCGTAAGTCCTGTTCAACAATTAAGACTGCGGGGCAAGCAACGCCAAAGAGCCTCCTCCAGACCTTCCGGACCGAAAAGGGAAGGAGCCTGGTCATGGGGCGATGAAGAATGACCATCGCCCAGGTCATGCTTTGGGGTACCTCCGTCGGGGCGGTTAGCTGGGACGAACGTGCCGGGTTGGCTCATTTCGAATATGAGCCTGGTTTTATCCAAAGCGGAATCGAGCTGGCACCATTCACCATGCCATTGTCAAAGCAAATTTATTCGTTCCCCGCATTGCCTCGAAAGACATTTCATGGCCTGCCTGGATTGCTTGCGGATTCATTACCCGATGACTTTGGCAATGCCCTGATTAACGTCTGGCTCGCAAATCAAGGTCGGTCCCCGGAAACCTTCAACCCGGTCGAACGGCTTTGTTACATCGGAATTCGAGGGATGGGGGCACTGGAGTACCTGCCATCGCAGGGGCGTTTTACGGGACAATCTGAATCCATTGATCTCGACGCACTGATCGAACTTGCGAGCAAAATACTGACCAGCCGCAATACACTGCAAGGATCTTTCGGTGCCGAACTCAGAGAAGATTCATTGCAGGAAATCCTGCGTGTCGGTACTTCGGCAGGCGGCGCCAGAGCGAAGGCCATTATTGCCTGGAATCCTGAAACTGACGAGGTGCGCTCCGGTCAGGTCGAGGCCGGGGCGGGATTTTCATATTGGTTATTGAAGTTTGATGGTGTCTCGGGCAACAGGGATAAAGAGCTTGAAGATCCCGCCGGCTACGGACTCATCGAATATGCTTACTACCAGATGGCGAGGAAAGCCAACATCGACATGGAAGAGTCACGATTGCTGAAAGAGAATGGCCGGAGTCATTTCATGACCAGACGTTTTGACCGGACGCTCGCTGGTCGAAAGATTCATATGCAATCTTTCTGTGCCATGGAGCACTTCGATTTCAATCAGGCAGGCGCACATTCTTATGAGCAGGCGTTGCGTACTATCCGCCGACTTGGTATGCCCATGTCAGCAATTGAAGAGCAGTTCCGGCGGATGGCCTTCAACATCATTGGCCGCAATCAGGATGACCATGTAAAGAATATTGCGTATCTGATGGATAAGTCAGGCAACTGGTCTTTGTCACCGGCGTTTGATATGACCTACAGCTACAATCCGGAAGGTGACTGGACCAACAGGCATCAGATGTCCCTCAATGGCAAGCGCGACGGATTTATCATGGATGATTTCAGGGCTTGTGCAAAAAATGCATCGATGAAGCGCGGCAAAGCCGAGGACATTGTTCAGCAAGTACAGGAGGCTGTCTTACAGTGGAAGCACATCGCCGAGGAATCGGGCGTGCCGCCGGAGGTAAGTAACGGCATTGCCAGAGCTCAGCGCACTGATATCTTGAGTTAGATTTCTATTATTCTTGCGCTTGGCTATATTGTGAGCATGAAGCTTTATCTCGGCTGACATCCGGTTGAGTAAGCAAAATGATTCAAAAGGATAATGCATGAGTTGGCACGGATTTCTCAACCTGATCGGCTTCAGCAGTCATGCTCCAAACTATGCGGAGAAATTGATTTCCGGGGTGGGTGGTTTTCTCGGCATCTTTGCCGTCCTCATGATAAGTCAGTGGCTGCTCGCTCCGGACGTTGCGGTAATAATCGTTCCCTCTCTGGGGGCAAGTGCGGTTCTGCTTTTTGCCGCGCCGCACGCACCTTTTTCACAGCCCTGGAATGTCATAGGAGGGCACGGTCTGTCGGCCTTTATCGGCATCGCTTGCTGGCAATGGATTCCGGATTTCACCGTGGCCGCTTCGGCCAGCGTTGGTCTGGCAATCGGTGTGATGTATTTCGCTCGCTGCATTCATCCCCCCGGTGGCGCCACCGCGCTGGCTGTGGTAATTGGTTCGGAGAAACTTCAGGACCTGGGCTACAGCTATGGTTATGAGCTCATATTGACGAATGTAGTCACCATTATGTTGGTGGCGGTCGTATTTAATGGCTTGTTTCGCTGGCGCCGTTATCCGGCCCACCTGCATGTCAGGGAAAGGGTTGCCACAAAGGAGATTCCCGGTTATGCGCCGATCAAGCATGAAGATTTCGTGTACGCGCTAAGCCAGATCGATACCTTCGTTGATATCACAGAGGAAGACTTGTTGGCGATTTATGAATTGGCAACCCGCCGGTATGTAAAATCGTCAGCTCCCGGGTAGACTCGGAAGCAGGCATGGCAGAACCCGTCTTGATCAGGCCAAACGTTGCCAGCGACACCTTATTTTGAAAAATCGATTTTCATTGAAAAACAAATAAAGAGACGATTTTGAACAACGGACTTGCAGAGAAAAAGATGTTCGTCGTGGTGCTGGGATTGCTCACGGGCCTGACGGCAGTTGCTGTTGCCATCAGTTTGCCGGCAATACCGGAAATGGTGCTGGACCTCGGCACCACCATGTCACTGGGTCAACAGGTAGTCGGCTTGTTTATGGCCGGTATGGCCATCGGTCAACTACCCGCGGGATTGCTGTCGGATCACATGGGCCGGATGCCGGTCTTGCTCGCAGGTGTTGGTTTGTTCACTGTCTGCGGAGTGGTTGCAGCAGTCAGCGACAACATCACTTTGTTGCTGGTCGCGCGATTCTTACAGGGTCTGGGCTCTTCAGTCGGCATGGTCGTTGCGCGTGCCATTGTGCGTGACGTTGCCAGCGGCGCAAGAGCGGCACGCCTGATGTCGCTCATGGTGATGATATTCACCATCGGTCCGATGCTGGCGCCAATGCTCGGTTCCCTGCTTGCGACTCAATGGGGCTGGCGTGCGCCGCTCTATGCACTGGCAAGCATCGGCTTGCTGGCATTTTTTCTGACCCGGAACGTATTGCAGGAAACGCATGTGCCCTCTCGTGAACACGGCATGGGCAGGCTATTCTGGTTGAGTTTGAAAGAGTTTTTCTCACACCGCCAGGCGGCTTTCAGTATCGCCATCATCATGTTTACAGCGGCGGGAATGATGGCGCTGATCAGCGGCTCTGCCGGATTGATTCTGGAAATTTATTCCTATCCGGTCGGGTGGTTCGGCGCGATCTTCGCGCTAATCGGAGTGGCCATGTTTGCTGGCTCTATTCTGAGTCGCAAGCTGTTGCTGCGTTTTTCAACCGTGCAGGTCATCGGTGTTGGCGCCGGGGTGCTTGCGATAGTCAGCGCTCAAATGCTGTTGATCCACTGGATTGGAAATGTCCATTTCTGGTGGGTCTGGGGTAATGCCTGTTTGTACATGTTCGGCGTGGGCTTCCTGTTGCCGAATGCGACGGCGCTGGCACTTGACCCGGTACCAAAAATAGCTGGAATGGCATCATCCATTATAGGTGCGATGCAAGGTGCTGCCGCGGCGACCAGCGCAATTGTAAGCAACATGCTCTACGATAAAACCACCAGCAACCTCACGCTCGTTGTGGGTGGTGCCGGTATCGCGGTACTGCTGACGTACCTGCTGCGCGGACTGATTCTCGGTACCACCGTGGCCCGACCGCAAGCAGAGTGAAATAGTCACACGGGACTAAAGTCCTGCTATGCTGGTTTGGTGCCAGTGGCGGTCACAGAGCTGACGGACAGACTTTGGAATAAAAATAAAGGGGGAAGCATATGTCGTTGAAGATTATTGGTGCTGGTCTGGGTCGAACCGGAACAGCCTCGCTTAAGGTGGCCCTGGAGATGCTCGGAACCGGGCAGGGGTATCACATGTCAGAGGTGCTGCAGGATCCGGCGAAGGGCAAAGCGTGGATCGCCGCCGCCGATGGCAATGCCGACTGGGACAAGATTTTTGACGGCTATGGCAGCAGCCTGGATTACCCGGGATGTACTTTTTGGAAGGAATTGGCTGAGCATTATCCGGACGCAAAAATAATTTTGACTGTGCGTGATCCGGTACGTTGGTTCGATTCGGTCAACGAGACCATCATGTCTCAAATGCTTGTGAACGGTACCAAAGGCAGTCCGTTCGGCGAATTGATGCAACGCATCGTGTTTGACACGGTTGAGAACCGGATGCAGGACAAAGACTACATGCTCGCCTATTTCGAAAAGCGCAATGCTGACATCATCGCCTCAGCGCCCGCCGAACGGTTTCTGTTATACCGGGTCAGGGATGGCTGGGGACCATTGTGTGAATTCCTCGGTTTGCCCGTTCCGGATGACGAGTTTCCGCATATCAACAGTCGCGAGGAAACCAGGCTGTTGATTGAGAAAATGACCTCCGGAAAAGGTGGTATGTCCGAAGAAGCCATGGTCGCTGCCGGCAAGTCCGTGCATGGAGAACGGTCGAGCTGACCGGACTCTCCCTGCCGGCACGAGTACTATTTTTCAGGCGGCTTGTAGGCCGGCGGTTGCGGATCGAGCGGCACAAGATTTCTGTCAGCAACAGCCGGGTGATCCGCGGCAATATGCGTTGAACGGAACGTCGCATAGACAAACGGTCCAACCGGCTGCGGGCTCGTCCCATCCGGATTTTTCAGATAGCCGGCAAATGGAGTCAGGTAGTTCCACAAAACATTGCCGTCCGTATCGACCTCGAAAAACCGGCCGCTCGCACCTTCAGTGATAAGAGTGTTGCCGTTGGCAAGGCGACGCGCACCTGAAATGAAGGGACTGAAAAATCCGTCTGGATCCTCCGTCATATAACTCCAGACAGGCTCGGCCGGACCGTAGGTGCCAGAATCGCTCAACTCGTATCCGCTATCCGTCAATGGCGCACGCCATTCGAGCACGGCAGACTGGCCGGGCTTCGCTCCGTGAACCATATTGTTAAAAACGAGAAAATTGCCCGCACCCGGACGACCGGGAGGAATCCAGCGCAGATCATGCTGGCCACTAAGAACGGAATCGGACTCGTCGCCGCGTGCGTAGTTGGCCACGTTGCCCCACCGATAGAGAAAATCGCCGCCTTTGCCCCAACGACCCCCTGAGTGTCCGGCCGCTTCCGCCGTCGTCGTGCTGTGGTCAATCACAAACACCTCACTGAGATGCGGTGAGCTGATAGCGATTTGGTCTAGCGCCGCATTGTAGTCAATCGCATTGGCGTGGTAGATATCCGAACCGTGATTGTCGATGGTTCTATTCGTACTGAAAAAGTCGATGGCTTTTTGGTGCTCGAGTTCGGCTTGGGTGATTGGTTCCGGAAACTCACCCCGATTGATGTCCAGCAATTCCGGATGATCAGCGACAACGGCAAAATTGTTTTTGGAGGCATCAAACTCTTGTACCAGGTGATCCCAGAAATGCCATTCCCAAACAATTTCCGCATCGTCGTGGCCTTGTGGGCGTAGTTCAACAATCCAATCCGGCCAAAGCCCCGCTGCTGGGATAGTGTCCGGATCTCGACCGGCTGCAATCGTTTCTTGCGCGGTCCTGACTTCCCAGGCGATTGCCAGAAAATTTCCGTTTGGCATGATTGCCACATCATGGTGCGGCAGATAATCCATCGAAGAAAAGTGGTACTGCCAGAGCAGCTCGCCGTCCCAGCTAAATTCCTGGAACCAACCGCCTTGTCCACCACCGGCAAAAACAGGCGCTTCGGGATCCCTGCCTCCGCGGACCAGGTTCCCGTTATCTTTCAGGTAGAACCAACCCGATGGCCCGAATTCACTCTTCCACGTGTGCACGACCTGGCCGTCCAAATCGATCAGATAGGTCGTTGCCGATTTCAATGGATTGAAGAGTACGTAGCCCGGGGTCGCCGCCGGAGTCTTGTCGAGCAGTCCCCTGGTTACACCGAGGCGACCGAAATTTCGCGGTGGTGGCTTCGGCGTGGGTTCGTTTGTCGATGCCGTGGATGCCTCGGTGGGAGGAGATTCGGCAGGCTGCGCGGCGGTATTGTTTTCTGTTTCAGGTGATTCCTGGCATGCGCCAAGCGCGACCAGGAGGGCTAACATTACGAGCGACGCGGTATATTTTCTCATCGAATTTCCCACCCTTTTTTTTGCATTCTTACAGGTATGGATCAAATATGTAAACCATCACTCGCCGCTCTCTGTCAATTCTCAGAAAATCAGTCATAACCGCCCAGGTTCTTTTTCAGATCGGCGACCAGCCTGCGCAAGGTACCCGTGATGAGGACAAACTCTGCATCCGCCCTCGCCACTGGGTCAGGGTTGTCATCTGTTTCGTCGTCCATGCCGAGGAAGCGCAGCTTGCTGATTACGCCATTTTCGTCCAGTACGCAGCCGAGAACACTGTCGTAAACGATGCCGAGGTGGGTCAGGCGCATGCCACTAACGACGTGTTCGCGAATATCCGGATCGTCAAGATCGAAGTCGGTCCAGCGTACGATTGAGGTGGCGTCAGCCGCGTCCTGCATGCGGCATTCACGCGCCACGGCGAAAGGGTGGGGCGCGTCGCCCAGAAAGATTTTCGTCAACAGTTCACTGACGGGTCGTTTGTACTGCAGCGGACGAAGGTCCAGATCATCAAAAGCAGCACGCAGACGTCGCAAGAATCGTTCGGCAACGGAGGTCTGTGCCGCGTCGATGGCAATGAGTTTTTCTTTAACATCAACAAAGCCCCAGATACGGTCAGACTTCAGCATCGCCCTGGGCAACAACTCATCCCGGGTTTCCGCTTTCATACGACGTTTTTCGCGCGGGCTGGGCGGCTCCTTCATGCGAGCACGAAAATCCTCTATGCGCACCTCCAGTTCCTCATTGATGACGGCCGGTGGCAATACACGAGACTGGCTGCGGAGCCTTAGCAGGTCCGCTCCGTTCACGCGGCGCGCGAGTGATTCGCCCGCATCCGCATGCACAGCCACCCAATCGGAGCTTCTTTCCGTCAGTGGCCCGCAGGGTTCGAATGCCGCGTTGGTAAGAGTTTGCGACAATAATTCTTCTGACTCGGGCCAGGGGCTCTCGAGGCGGTAATAACGTACATTTCGGAACATGACTTCTTATCGTGGGCTTCCGGGCGGCGCAGTATCCGCATTTATGGGCAAATTGTCACCCCGAAGCAGTCGGAAGTTATGCAAGAAACGGCAGAATACAGTAATGTCCGCAAACTGACCGATTCTGAACCCAAGGCAAACCTGATGAGCAAAGCAAATCTGGACCCCGCGTACCTGCGCCAGCAGATCGTTGGCGTTGATTCGACCTTCACCACCCCTTTCGGTGAACGTTTGATGACCTACTGTGACTACACGGCATCCGGTCGTTGCCTTAAGTTCGTTGAAGCCTACTTGCAGAGCTTGCAGAAGATCTATGCCAATACGCATACTGAGGATGACATTACCGGGCGCAGTATGAGTCAGCTGTTGCACGAAGCCGAAAACAGCATCAAGAAATCTGTGAATGCCGGACCGAATGGTCGAATTATTGCGGCCGGAACCGGAGCTACGGGTGCCATCTACCAACTGCAACAAATCATTGGAGTAGCCATCGCGCCGGCGACGCGTAGCAACATTAGCGATCTGTTGACAAATTCCGAGCTCAATATTGATGAGGAAGAAATGGCCGCTATTTTTGCGGCGGCTCAACCGGTCGTGTTCATAGGGCCGTACGAGCATCACTCGAACGAAATTTCCTGGCGGGAATCATTGGCAACGACGGTAGGCGTTCGCCTGGACGCCTCGGGTGGTGTTGATCTGGAGCATCTCGAAGAGCTGCTGCAAAAACCGGAATACCAAAACAGGCTGCGTGTTGGCTCGTTTTCGGCGGCATCAAATGTGACCGGAATTCGCTCCGACGTACGAGCGATCTCCAGCTTGTTACACCGCTACGGCGCGATCGCCTGCTTCGATTTTGCCGCTTGTGCCCCCTATGTCGATATCGACATGAACCCTGCGCCTGCAGGAGAGGGTGATGACCCGTCGATTGACGCTATATATATTTCGCCACATAAGTTTCTCGGCGGGCCAGGATCAAGCGGGGTGCTGGTTTTCAATGAGCGTATTTATCATCGCGAGCTGCCGCCGAGCATGAGTGCGGGAGGCACGGTTGATTATGTCGGGCTGCACGGGCAGGACTTTATCAGCAAGATCGAGGAGCGCGAGAAAGCGGGTACACCCGGCGTGTTGCAAACGCTGAAAGCGGGGCTCGTGTTTGAAATCAAAGATCGTGTCGGTGTCGAGCTCATCAACCGCAGAGAGCACGAGTTGACTGCTCGTGCCATGAAGAGCTGGGGAGACGATGAAAATATTGAGATACTCGGTAACCCGGATGCCGGCATGCGGGTTGGCATCATGTCTTTCAACATCAAAGACTCCAAAGGTAGTTATCTGCATCACAAATTTGTCACGGCGCTGCTAAATGATCTGTTTGGCATTCAGTCGAGGGCGGGATGCTCATGTGCCGGACCGTACGGGCATCGCCTGCTGGACATTGACGAGGACACCTCGGAACGCTATCGGCAGGTTGTGCAGGACGGTTATTGCGGGCTGAAACCAGGTTGGTGTCGTGTCGGGATTCATTGGGTGATGGACGATGCAGAAGCCGACTACATTATTGACGCCGTACATTTTATTGCGAAACACGGCTATCGTTTCCTCAGTCTGTATGATTTTGATCTTTGCAGCGGCACCTGGTCGCATCGCGTGGTCGCTGATGAATTGACGAGCTTCTCGCTGGATGCGGCGCTGGAAGCTGATGACCTTGATATGGCGGTATTGAGCGTGCCGCTCCGCAAACAACTTTATGATCACTACATGACCGAGGCCGATCGCTGGGTCAGGAGATTGCAGGAAGAGTCGGACGATTCTCTGTTGACCATGGAGGGTGAACTGGGTGAGCTACAGTTTTTTGCCTTGCCAGCACACGGTGATCAGTCGCATTAGCCGCCAGAGGTGATCGGTATTTCCTGGTCACATATTCGGCGCACGATCACCGGTCAGGTTGACGTCACCGACGACGATTGATTGGCTGACGATTTTGTCGACAGGAAGTAGAACAACAGTCCTGAAGCGATAATGCCGAATCCAAACAGGCCTTCCGTGGGCTTGTTCGTCAGAACGAAATACAGGGTCCAGCCCGTCAGTGCAAGATAAATTAACGGCGGAATCGGGTACGCGAAGGTACGGTAGGGGCGGGGTAGATCCGGTTGCCGAATTCGCAATACGAAAATTCCCAGGACGGTCGCAAAACTGTTCAATGCCAGCGTGAACCCGGCAAAAATCAGTATCGACTCGAAGCTCGATGTAAGGACGAACAACAGAGTGAGAGCGGACTGAACAAAGATCGCTGTCGAGGGAATGGCATCGGCATTGGTCTTTGCCAGAAAGCGGAGCCCGCGAAAATCTTCGCCGATAACCTGCAAGACCCGCGGTCCTGCGATCGTCATCGCACTCACTGTCGATATCAGGAGTAACGCCAGAATCAGGCCGGTAAATCGGCCGCCAAAATCACCGAAGGCGGCTTTCGCCGCGATCACGCCAATTTCGACCTGTCCGGTCATGGCATCCATGGGCGCGACTTTCAAAAAGACGAAATTGAGGGCGACGTAGAGCAACATGACGATGGAAGTCCCGGTGATCAGAATCCACGGAAGTGTGCGTTGTGGATTTTCCAGTTCGCCACTGAGGTAGGTCGCGGCATTCCAGCCGGTATAGGCATAACTGACGTAAATCAGGGAGACCGCAAAGGCGCCGCTGGTCAACAGCACGCCGTCGCCGCTGCTGGGGAAAAACTGTACATCCTGACTGCTGTCAACGGCAAACAAGGCAGCGCCGCAAAAGACGACAATTACACTGACTTTGAGGATGGTAAAGATGACCTGCATGCCGCCGCTGTTACGGCGTCGCCCACTGTGGATGAGCATCATCAGAATGACCAGGCCGCAAGCCAGAAGTTTTCGCAGCCAGGGGTCTGCTTCGCCGGGCAGGATCGATGTAGCGTAGGCGGCAAAGGTGATGGCGGCCAATGCCGTGGGTGCGGCGAAACCAATGGTCGCTGAAATCCATCCGGACACGAATCCGGCGGCCGGATGATAGATGCGGGTGAGGAAGTTGTACTCGCCGCCGGAACGAGGCAAAGCAGCACCCAGTTCCGCATAGGTCATAGCCCCGCAAACGGCAATGACACCGCCGATGGCCCACAAGAAAAGCAGCACAAAGCCGGAGCGAAGTTCGAACAGTTGAAATCCCAGGCTGGTGAAAACACCGGTGCCAATCATGTTGGCGATCACGATGGCGATCACCGTCGTATGTTTGAACTTCGCTTTGCTCATAATCGCACGGCTGCCTGCTCAGGTGGAAATCAGAAAGTCATCAGCGTCACGCTGAAACGCCAATTTCTTTCGAAATTCTTCCAGTGCCGGGCGATCCAGCGACGCCGTGGCCACGCCTTTCTGGTCACCCAGTTTCGCCAAATCTTGTCCCAGATAATCGATGATGGCGCTGCCACCCGAATAAGGGTACTGATTGCCGTCAATGCCGACGCGATTGACTCCTGCCACGTAAGACAGGTTTTCGATTGCGCGTGCGCGAAGCAGCGTCTCCCACGCAAAATGGCGCTTGCTCGGCCAGTTCGCGACGTACAACAACAGGTCGTATCGATCACGATTCCGACTCCATACCGGAAAGCGAAGGTCGTAACAAATCATCGGGCACACCCGAAAGCCGTTGATTTCGAACGTTACAAACTCAGCACCTGCGGAGTAGTGCCGGTGTTCACCAGCCAGGCGGAATAAATGTCGTTTGTCATAGCTAACGTGACTGCCATCCGGTCGCATCAGGACGAAACGATTGAAAAAGTGCCCGTTGTCCTCGATGATCAGGCTACCGCACAGGCAGACATTCTGTTCGGCGGCCAGTCTTCGCATCCATTTGACGGTCGGCCCATTCCATCTCTCGGCCTGGGTCTGTGCCTCCATGGTGAATCCGGTGCTGAACATTTCGGGCAGCACAAGCAGATCCCCCACGTCGTCGAGGTCGCCGATAACCGCTTCGAAATCGTCACGATTGCGGCTCGCGTCGTGCCAGTGAAGCTCCGCTTGCAGGATGCTTATTTTCAAAGTTGACATAATTTGTTGGCCGCCTCCTCAAGAATAGCGTCGTCTTTGGCAAAGCAGAAACGCAGTTTTTTGTCGTCAGGGGGTTCCGCATAAAAAACGGAAATTGGAATCGACGCAACGCCTATTTCCTGGGTCAGACGACGCGAGTAGCTCACGTCGTCCTCATCGCTGATATCCGCGTAGTCGAGTACCTGGAAAAAAGTGCCCGCCGCCGGTGTGAAGGTGAAGCGAGACTTTGCGACAAGCTCGCAGAAGCGATCGCGTTTTTGCTGGTAGAACGCGGGCAATTCACGGTAGTGCTCCGGTGTCATTTCCATGTAGTCCGCCAGCGCATGTTGTATTGGCGTGACGATGGAGTAACAAGTCCATTGGTGAATCTGGCGAAACTCGGTCGACAGGTTTTGCGGCGCAATGCAGTAACCGACTTTCCAGCCAGTTGCATGGTAGGTCTTGCCAAAGGAAGAAACGATAAAGGTGCGTTGCCACAATTCATCGTGACACAGGAGGCTATGATGGATTTCTCCGTCGAAGACGATGTGTTCATACACTTCATCGGATAGCAGGTATACGGAGGTATCCCTGACCACATCGGCCAATGAATCCAGGTCTTCCCGGGTAAAGATGGCGCCGGTAGGATTGTGCGGAAAATTGAGAATGATCAGACGCGTTCGATTGTTGATCGTCTCCGCCAGTTGCTGCCAGTCGACATGATAATCCGGCCTGCTTTCGCTGCGGACCAGCGGCAGGTGCCGGGTGACTCCACCGGCCAGGGTGACGGCGGGTTCATAGGAGTCATAGGCCGGATCGAAAACGATCACCTCATCGCCTGCGTTGACCACTGCATGGATGGTGCAGAAAAGGCCTTCGGTGGCGCCATTACAGACAGTGACCTCGGTCGCGGCATCGACCGTTCTGCCATAAAGCTGCAACACTTTCTTGCCAATGTTGTTACACAGTATCGGTACGCCCGACAAGGGGGCGTATTGATTGGCGTCGCCGTGCAAATATTTGACAACGAGGTCGAGCAAGCGCGGGTCCGGGTTGAATCCGGGAAATCCTTGCGACAGATTTATGGCCCCGCAGTCCATTGAGAGCTGCGTCATTACGGAGAAAATCGAGAGGCCGGTGGCCGGAAGCTTGCTTTGCATGTTTCGGTTCGCTGTGTTTACTGGGATGGAGGGACGGACCAGCCCGATGGCAGGGGCCCCTGGTCCATGACGATTTCGCGATGCCCGCTCCAGGTGCTGATGATAGCCTCGGGCGTGCCGATGCCAGCCGCACGCGGGTCACCGCAGGGGCCGAACCAATGGTTCTGGGGTGCGCCGGTGGTGCGGGCTCTCATGCCGCAATAGGTGGTCCCATTGACCGTATTGCCCAGCACTCGTTGCTGGAAGCCAGGGTCGGCGCTGACGACAGCCGCTGTCAAATGGTGCGAGATTCGCTCGAGAACCCGCAGCATGGTGTCGATGTCATCGTCGCCGTATTCGACCACGACCTGGAAAGGGCCAAACAGTTCGCTGGTTGCCAGTTCAAAATGCTCTCCCGCCAACGCAGCCAGCGGAATCTGTACAGCCGTTGGCTCGATGGCACCGTAGCAGGGTGGAATGGAGTGGCCGCTCAATGGCTCGCCGCCAAACAGTAGTCGGGCACCGGGAATGTCGAGCAACGCGTCAATGTGACCGCGCATCCGATCATTGGTCCAGCTCAATACCGGTCCGACCGTCAGGTCATCCAGTTTTCGTCTTGCCGCAAGTTCGGCCAGTTTCGGTAGCAGAGCGTCGCGCCAGTTTTCGTGCAACATCAGGATGCTTTGCGCCGAGCACTTTTGACCGCTGGCATTGTAGGCATCCTGGTCCGATTGCCAGGCTACGTAGTCGAGCCACGCCGGGTCGTAGTCCGGACCTATGACTTTCCAGTCGAAGCCGGCATCTTCGAGTCGTACGCAGCCGTTGACGACGCGGGATGTGAGCTCTGCGATAGTGCTGGAGCCCGTGAACTGGACCAGCCGTATATCGTCTTTCGCGGCTTCAATCAATTTGCCCATCTCACTGCCACGACAATGAACCAGGTCCAGGTCGCCAGCCGGCAGCCCGCAAGCGATGAGCATGCGCAGGAACTGTTCGAAGACCACGCTGACCTTGGAGTCGACTTTGGCCAGCGGACGATTGCCCATGAAAAGGGCACCGAGCACCTGCAATGCCGGAATCTCCAGCGGGAAGTTGAATGGCGCGACCACTACGACAGCACCAAATGGCCAGCGATAGCCACGTGACTCCTGGCCATTGTGATCGCCGGGATTCGAGAAGCCGCGGCCAAGAAAGCGCACACCGTCTCCGGCAAAATTTTCGAGAAAAACCCGTGTCACCACGACTTCACCCAGAGACTGGGCCTGGCTCTTTGGCATGACACGCTGAATAAGGCGCACGAAATACGCCTCCACATCCGGCTGTGCCAGCAGTGCCGCCGCTCTGGCACAAACCTGGCCCAGCATCACGTAGCGGTCGGGATTGTGAAAGGGATTGTGCAGGCCAAATTTGGAACACGACTTGAGGCCCGCCATAAAAGGTTCCAACTGCCGGGTGTCAGGAACGGCAAGGAAGGCCTCTCCATTCAAGGGGTCCGGTATATCATCGCGGATTCTGCTGCTGTCCTGCCAGGCTCCCTCGAGCAGGTTGCAGACGATTCCGGGCTCAGTCGAGGTCATACCGTCAAATGGATCGACTGTAGCGAAATCGGGTACCTGGGCCATGCGAAGCTCCTGCACTATCGGCGGAAAGTGGAGGCATGATAACCCGAAGGCAGGGGGCTGTGACATATTGCGTGGGCTCAGTAATTTGCGGATGGTGACGATAGACGTTGAGACTTTTGCAGCAGAAAGCGATAATCGCCGCCGGTCCGCGTTGGCTTCCCCGCGACGATTAGCCGTGAACCCCGTCAGGCCTGGAAGGGAGCAGCGGCAGCGGTGAATTCGGGTGCCGGGGAGTAGCTGGCGCGGACCACTTTTCGATCCTGGTAGTCCACCAAGGCAGGTTTGACGGGTTCAGATCCACCTTGGTGAACTACCAGCACGAGTCGGCCTGCGAGATCAGGCGGGCCTTGTTCCGTGAGCCTCATTGGTTACACTGTCGGGTCTGATCGATAACCGGCAAGTGCCGCCGCAGCACGGATTCACCTATGAGCTACCTCGCCCTCGCCCGCAAATGGCGGCCCCGCAATTTTGCGGAGACCGTGGGGCAGGAGCACGTCCTGAAAGCGCTGACGAACGCGCTTGAGACGCAGCGCCTGCACCATGCCTATCTTTTCGCCGGCACCAGAGGTGTGGGCAAGACGACCATTGCGCGCATATTTGCCAAAGCACTGAATTGCGAGGCCGGCGTTACGGCTGAGCCTTGTGGGGAGTGCGGTGCCTGCCGGGAAATCAATGAGGGTCGATTCGTTGATTTGATCGAAGTCGATGCCGCGTCAAAGACAAAAGTCGAGGATACCCGTGAGTTGCTGGATAACGTGCAGTTTGCGCCAGCAGTGGGCCGCTACAAGGTATACCTGATCGACGAAGTGCACATGCTGACGAAGCACTCGTTTAATGCCTTGTTGAAGACGCTGGAAGAACCGCCCCCGCATGTGAAGTTCCTGCTGGCGACAACAGATCCGCAAAAACTACCGGTGACGGTCCTGTCCCGTTGCCTGCAATTCAATTTGAAACGGCTGACGCCCAAATTGATCCGCGATCGCCTGCAATTCATCTGTGAGGAAGAGAAAATCACTGCGGAATCCGCCGCGCTGGCAATAATCGCGCGAGCCGCGGACGGCAGTATGCGCGATGCGCTGAGCCTGCTTGATCAGGCAATTGCATTTTGTGGTGGTGATGTTGCCGAAAAAGCGGTGGCGACCATGTTGGGGACGATTGATCGGCAGCATGTGTCGCGACTGCTGAGTTTTCTTGCGGCGGCGGATGCATCCGGGCTGATGAGGGAAATTGCTGAAATAGACCAGCAGTTTCCCGACTATGGGCAGATGCTTGATGATATTGCGCGCATCCTGCAAAGAATCGCGGTGTACCAGGCGGTTGGAAAAATTGAATCGGAAGAAGATCTGGCGGCAGAGGATCTGGGGCGGTTTGCGGACCTGATAGCGGCCGAGGACATTCAGCTTTTCTATCAAACGGCCATTCTCGGGCGTCGTGATTTGAATTTGGCACCAGACCCACGCAGTGGTGCTGAGATGACTTTTTTGCGAATGTTGGCGTTTCAACCGCCTAAACGTAGCGACAACGTGGTGGCTGCCGGTGGCAGTGCAGCCGCAAGCCCGCAAGCGGTACCGGTATCCCGGGTGGTGGCGCCGGCCAGGGTGGAAGTGACGCCGGAGCCGCCAGCCGCGGCGCCTATGACGGGGAAGGTCGCGCCGCTCGCGGCAGCTGACTGGTCCGATCTGGTCAGACAACTGAACCTGTCGGGTGCGACTCGCCTGCTGGCGAATAACTGCGCCTTGCTGCGCCGAGAGGGCAATATTGTGTACCTTGACCTGGACAGCCGGTCGGAGTCGCTGCTCACGACGTCACGACAGCAGGTTCTGGGTGAGGCGTTGTCATCCCACTTTGATGAGACCTTGCGGGTTGATATTTCCCTGGCTCACTCGCAAGCGGAAACACCGGTCCAGGAAGAAGTTCGACTCGGCGATGAGGCGCTGCAGGCGGCCCGTGTAGCGCTTGAATCGGACCCGAATGTAAAGGCTCTGAAGGACATGTTCGGTGCAACTCTGAACGCGGATTCTGTTCAGATTCTCAACAATCAATCGTCAGGCAACCAGGAGTAAGTGATGAAAGGGGGTATTGGCCAGCTTATGAAGCAGGCTCAGCGAATGCAGGCGGATATGCAAAAGGCGCAGGAGGAGATGTCCAGCATTACGGTGACCGGCGAATCCGGCGGTGGCATGGTCAGGTTGACGATGAGCTGCAAGCATGAGGTCAGGGCACTTGATATCGATGATGTCCTGCTCACTGATGACAAAGAAATGCTGGAAGACCTGGTGGTCGCGGCATTTAACGATGCGGTGCGACGGGTCGAGAAAACCGTACAGGAAAAGTTTTCCGGCATGGCATCGGGACTGAATCTCCCTCCGGGCATGAAGTTGCCCTTTTAGGGCACTTTCCGACGTGTCGTATTCTCCCTTACTCGTTGGATTGATTGACAGCTTGCGTTGCATGCCGGGTGTTGGCCGAAAATCCGCGCAACGGATCGCGTTTCATTTATTGGAACGCGATCGAAGCGGCGCGGAACAATTGTCGCAGGCATTGGCGGCCGCGGCCACGGATATTGGTCATTGCAAGCGCTGCCGAATGTTCAGTGAACATGATCTGTGCACTATTTGCGCGGCCAGCGGCAGAGACGGAGCAACCCTGTGCGTGGTTGAGTCTCCAGCGGATGTGATGGCCATAGAGGATGCGACCGGATTCCGTGGCCAGTACTTTGTCCTGATGGGACATTTGTCGCCACTGGACGGTATAGGTCCGAAAGAGCTCGGGCTTGAATTGCTGGAGGAGCGGTTGCGCGGGGAGGCGGTGCAGGAGCTGATTATTGCGACCAACCCAACCGTGGAGGGCGATGCGACGGCACATTGCCTGACAGACCTTGCGGCGCGGCACAAGGTTCAGGCCAGCCGTATTGCACATGGTGTGCCGTTGGGGGGTGAGCTGGAGTACGTCGATGGCGGCACGTTGTCCCATGCCTTTTTTGGACGGCGTGCGGTGGAATGAGCAGGTAATTCGGGGATCGAAATGGCAGCAGTCGATTGTTTGTTTTGTAAGATTTCAGCGGGTGAAATCCCCGCCGATCTGGTGTACGAATCAGATCACGTGGTGGCGTTTCGGGACATTAATCCGCAGGCGCCGACCCACGTACTCATTATCCCGCGCAAGCACGTGGCGACGATCAACGATCTGAACAGCGATGAAGACGGTGATATCGGCAAGTTGTTTCAGGCGGCAGCGACCATCGCACGGGAACAAGGCATTGCGGATGATGGCTATCGAGTTGCCATGAATTGCAATGCGGCAGCAGGCCAGACCGTTTTCCACCTGCATTTGCACTTGTTGGGTGGCCGCCAGATGAACTGGCCGCCGGGATAGGCGGGCTACGTGCGGCGCATCTGTACCAGCTCATCGGTTAGCCGGTACAGCCGTTTGTAACATTCATAGCGTCGCGCGCTGATGGTGTCGGCTTCGACTGCCAACTTGACCGCGCAGCCGGGCTCTCGCAAGTGGCGGCAGTTGGCGAACCTGCAATCCTGACCGGTTTTGAATATTTCCCTGAAGCCGCGCACCACCTGATCGAGCGCTGCAATGGCGGGCGCGAAATCCCGCACGCCGGGAGAATCGATGACGGCGCCACCGGTCGGCAGGCTCAGCATCGATGAATTGACAGTGGTGTGCCTGCCCTCGCCACTCCCGACTGATACTTCAGCAACTTTCTGTTGAGCTTTATCCATTAATGCATTGATAATACTAGATTTTCCAACTCCAGATTGGCCGACGACGATAGCGGTTTCTGCGTCAAGCAGATGGGCCAGGGTATGCATATTGTGGCCGCTTTTGGCGCTCGTCGTAAAAGCGGGATAGCCTATCCGAATGTATTCCTGCAATGTTTTTTCCACCTCATCAGGATCGCTTTGCAAATCGGCTTTGTTGTAGACGACGGCGGCATCAATGCCCATGATTTCGGCGGCACAGAGGTAACGATCAACAATAAACCAGTCAGGCCGCGGTGGGTCGGCGGCTATCGCAACCAGCAAGCTCAGGTTGGCGGCCAGTATTTCGGTGTCGCCGCGCATATTCGGTCGGGTTAATTGATTGCGTCGGGGCAAGATGGCGGTCAGCAGCCACTCGCTTTCGTTCGGTAGTGGCTCGACTACGACCTCATCGCCACAGACCGGGCGCAAGCGTCGCCCTTTGACGCGCGTTGAAACAGTGAGTCCATCGGGGAGCCTGACTTCCTGACGCCTTCGAAAGGTTGTGACAACCAGTCCATCGAGTGGTGTGTCGACAGTCATTGAATTTCTAGTTGAAGTCCGATTGATAGCATGTGCCCAAGTATGCCGATCCCTGGACAATCCTGCACTATCACTCGCTGGTACACTGGCGGTCAGTTGAAAAGACCGTCCATGGCATTTTCAGTACCACGCTTCGAAAAACATGGTTTTTGAAGGGCTCACATTTTTCACGGCATGCAGCCATCGAAAATGACGGCACATCCGTGTACCGTACGCGGCTTGTCGAAAAACCGAGTTTTTCAACAAGCTATGAGGGAAAACGGCGGGTAAATCGTTCGGCCGGTGTAGTCAAAATAGAGGATAAAATGGCGCAGAGTAAAAAATCGAGCAAGACGGGGCACCTGATCTGGATTGATCTTGAGATGACAGGACTCGATACGGCTAACGATCATATTATCGAGATTGCTACCATTGTTACCGACCATGACCTCAACGAAATCATCGAGGGACCGGTGCTGGCGATTCATCAGCCAGCTACCGTGCTGGACGCGATGGATAAGTGGAACACCCGCCAGCACGGAACCTCGGGCCTGACAGAAAGAGTGTTGGCGAGCAAGATCACCCTGGAAGAGGCGGAGCGTCAGACACTGCATTGCCTGCAGAAGTTGGTCGAGCAGGGCGCCTCGCCGATGTGTGGCAACAGCATCTGCCAGGACCGCCGCTTCATGGCCCGACAGATGCCCGATCTCGAGGCCTTTTTCCATTATCGAAATCTCGATGTGAGTACGCTCAAAATTCTCGCCCAAAATTGGGCACCTGAAGTGTTGAAGTCCCTCACGAAAGAATCGTCTCACCGCGCTCTTGACGATATTCGCGACTCGATCGCAGAGCTGGCTCATTACCGAGAGCATTTCCTGAGCCAGGATGCGATGCAGGTGCGGGAGTGACGGAGAAGCCCAATGCTCCCGCTACCGAGAGAAATCAGGATGCCATTCTGGAGGTCCTTGCGGTTGAGTTCGCTGACCGGTCGGCGGTCCTTGAAATCGGCTCCGGTACTGGACAACATGCGGTCTTTTTCGCGGCGCAATTGCCAGGTTTGACCTGGCAGACGAGTGATCGGGAGCAGAATCATGCGGGGATCAATGCCTGGGTAGATTTTGCTGGTGTTACCAATGTCATCGCACCGCTGGACATTGATGTGGAGCTAAGTCCGTCGGTTGACCCAGTCTACGACGCCATATTCTCCGCCAACACGGCTCACATCATGAGTATGCAGGCGGTTGAACGCATGTTTGCAATGGTCGGCACCCTGTTGCCTGAAGACGGTAAGTTTTGCTTGTACGGGCCTTTCAATCAGGAGGGTGAATTCACCAGCGACAGCAACCAGCGGTTTGATGCGTCGCTGCGCCATCAGGAGCCGTCGATGGGGATACGGGACCTGGAGGAACTCGAGGAGCTCGCCGAACAGGCAGGAATGCGACGCCACCGGCTGTATGCCATGCCAGCGAATAACTTCATTGTTATCTGGCGTCGTCTTGGCATATAGTTGCCGAATTCTCGTTAGGGCAATGTGAATAAATGACTACGCAACGTATTTTGCGGACTCTCGGCTTGCTGGGGTTCGGCCTGTTTTTCTCCGCATCGGTGACGGCAGAGTCTGTCTGGGTCAGTGATCAGTTCGAAGTGATGCTTCGAACGGGGCCAGACACCTCCAATGCCATTGAACGTATGCTCTCCAGTGGCACGCAGCTGGAGGTTCTGGAACAAGATGCAGATAGTGGGTATTCCCGCGTCCAGACTCGCGTAGGGACTGAAGGGTGGGTGCTGACGCGTTACCTGATGCAGGAACCCAGCGCTCGTGAACAACTGGCTGCGTTGAGTGATCAGTTGTCGAGTGCAAGCGAACGCGGTTCGTCGATGAGCGCCCAGATGGAGGCGATCCGTACTGAACAGCAAAATGCTGCCAGCCAGATCCGAACCCTGCAGCGTGAAAAGTCGGAGCTTGCGTCTGAGCTCGCGGATATCAAGCGTACGGCGGCAAACGCTCTTGCGATCGACAGCCAAAACAAATCGCTGCAACAACAGTTAACCGAAATTGAAATTCAAGTTGGCACGCTCGAAGAAGAAAATGGCAACCTTGCCAGCAAGACCACCCGAAACTGGTTTGTCGCCGGGGCACTGGTATTGTTCGGTGGTGTATTGCTGG
>CAYUOY010000026.1:0-34016 GCA_964446495.1 uncultured Woeseiaceae bacterium
GCTTTGCTCCCCGTCACGGGCAGGATTGCTGACCGGTCGCTACCCCTATCGCAGCGGTATCAAGAGCTGGATACCTGAGGATAGTGGCGTCTTTTTGCGAGACGAAGAAATCACACTGGCTGAAGTGCTAAAGAGTGCGGGATACCGCACGGCCATTATGGGGAAATGGCACCTGAATTCCGATCTCGGCAGCCGCGAAGAGCCGCAACCGAGAGACCAGGGCTTCGACGCATTTTATGGTCACAACGCTTTTCAGATTCCAACCAACCACAACCCGACCAATATTTTCCGTGACAATATCGCGCTCGGGATGCAGGAAGGTTACACCGCCGACTTGTATGTGAACGAAGCGATAAGCTGGCTGGAAGAACAGGATCGGGACCAGCCATTTTTTCTGTATCTCAGCATGGCCGAACCGCACACCTCAATAGAGAACCCGCCTGAATACAATCAAATGTATGCAGACTTTTCCCGCGGCGAGGTGGTTGCGATTCCAAACGGCGGAAAAATCCCGCCGAAGAGCCAACTGATTCCACGCGGCCCGGGAGAGTACTACGCGAACATCACCTACATGGATGCGCAGCTTGGCCGTATGCTCGACTGGCTGGACACGAACGGTGTTGCGGAAAACACGATCGTTGTATTCACCAGCGACAACGGACCGGTAACGGAGAACTGGATCAACTGGTGGGAGGTCAACGCCTATGGCAGCACAGGCGGTTTCCGGGGTCGTAAACATTTTCTGTACGAAGGTGGCATAAAAGTGCCCGCGATTATTCGCTATCCCGGCGTAACCGAGGCGGGCACGAAAAGCGATGCTTTGGTGGTTGGCACTGATTTGTTTGTCACCCTGGCAAAACTGGGCGGTGGTCAGGTTCCGCAGGACCGTCCGATAGATGGCGTTGACATATCGGCGGCGCTTGCGGGTGGTGAATTGCCGGCACGATCCGTGTTCTGGGCGCTTAATGCGGCATCTGAACTTGAATATGCCGTTCGGGATGGCAATTGGAAGTTGTTGCTGGACCGTCAGCAACAGCCGCGGGAGTTATACAATCTTGCCGAAGACCCGCTGGAATTTTTTAACCTGTTGGAGCAAGAAGATCGCAAGACGGAAGAGCTGCATGCGATCTTCAGGACAACGTGGTCGTCTATAGAGGCCGATCCGTTTCGTCCGAGCTCGCCCTGAAACGAAGCATGTTATCTCCTGGCATCATATCCAGCGCGGTCAATTTTTCGAATCGCGGTTGTGGAAACGGTACCTGAAGGTTGACGGTACTCTCTCCGCGACCAGCGTAGCCAAAAAGAGCAACACTGCCAGTCCCGTCAACCAATGCCGCCAGTCCGGTGCTGGCACCAACTCCCGCAGCGAGTCCGATCCCCACAACTTCAACAAGTCTTCGTCCAGCCACTGTTGCGCAATTGGCGCTTCATCCCGACGCAGTCTTTCACGTGTTGGCTTCAAAAATCGATGTCGGGTGGAAAGGGTGCCGGCGTCAACAACGACATTATATTGGCCTGGCTCGCCCAATTTCAAAGTGGCAGCGAGCTTCCCGGGGCCTTGCGCCTGCACTGCGACGGGTTCGATGCTGCCGGACGGCGATACCAATACGGCGCTGAAACTATTGGGCAAATTTCGATCACGGAGCTCGACTTCAAGTCGCGCCTCATCGCGACTGTACTGCGTCACTGCTACATCAAAAAGACGGCTGTCTCGAGCGGCAAGAAAGCCGGTCAATCCCGCCGCGAATGCGGGCCATCGGTCCCACTGCAGCCAGTCTTCCGACCAGCCGGAAAAGCCGCTCGTCACCGCGAAAACTTTACCGGCACCCGCGGATATACCGGCGAGCAGAGCATCGCCACGCTCTGACACCAGGTATACCTGAGCCCTTTCGCGAGGACGAGTTAACAGATAAGAGTCGACCCTCGGCCATTCCACATTTTCCGGCAGCCATGGTGCCGACGACGTCACCCTTGGCCGGGATGCGTCCGATACCACGGCAGGGCGGCGAGACTCCACTTCACCGCGCATGAGCATCGGGAGTCGCAGTACGTCGTTAACTGGAATCACGCGGCCACCGTTGGCTTCGGTTATTTTCGCAAGGGCGCTGACCTCGGGTCGCGCCGCGTCCCCCAGGATCATGGCAATTAATTCTATTTCGTTGCCCCGAAGTAACTCACCGAGTTGCAGCAGGTCGGTGTCAGCCAGAAATCCGTCCGTCAGTAGTACCAGCAACTGTTGCTCGGCAGCATCTTCCTGCAAGGAAGCAACTGCCAGGCGTAGCGAGGGCATCAAGGACGTTCCTCCACTGGCGCTTTGCGGCCAGATTCGTTCGATAGCACTCGCATGATTGCCCCTTGAGTCGACGGGCAGTAACACATGGCTTTGAGCGTCAAACGTTATCAGGCCAACACGATCAACAGGGCGCAATGCCTGCGCGGTCTCGACAGTTGCCTGCCTGGCCACCTGCAGACGGCGGGTCGCCGCACCCGGCTGATCCATGCTCCCTGATACGTCAATCAGGAATACCAGGCTTGCGGGCTCCTCGTCCGCTGGCGGCTCGGAGATGACGGGAAGCAGCGATTCCAGCGCTGAGTTCCGGTAACCGCCGAGGCCGAACGAATGGGGACCACCGAGAACGAGCAAACCCATTGCATCCTGGCGTACCGCGTGCTCGATACGACCCCATGCCATGGTGGTCAAATCGGTTGCCGCGACATCGTCCAGAACCAGCAGGGAAACGGAAGCCAGTCGGTCCGGTTGCGCCGAAAATTCCTGTGACGATGACAACAGCACAGGCCACCCTCCATCCGCCAGACTTTGTCCAAATGCGGAAGGGTGATCCGACAACACGAGGATTGACGGCGTACCGGCAATATTGATTAGTGCACCTTGCCGGCGTTTTGCTATCGTCGTTCCATCATCGAGGTTATAAAGCTCGGCTCCAAGAATCAGCGGCCCGGAGGCCGGAGCGTCGATCAGGAAATCCAGTGTTCCAGACTCCGCTATTTCACGACGAGCAATGGCTTGGTTGTTTGCCAGCAAGATTAGCTCGGCAGCAGCCGATCGCCGCAATCGAACATCAACTGACACAGCCACTCGCTGACCCGCACGAGCGCGAGGCGGCGCCGAAATGCTGGCAATCCCGCTGGATGATACGTCTGCAGGTACGGGCATCCAGAACACCGGTATCTTCGCAGCGCTGGCATTGAGTAGCGTCTTTCGTGTGTACGGGTTCCAGTTGCCATTCGAGGCAACAATGACGGCACCCCGGGTAGCCGGATCGAACTCCCATAGCGCGTTCTGCAGGGCCTGCCCGACACCTGTGGCAATCGGACTTATTGTGACTTCGGAACTGCCACCAATTTCGGCACGGAGTTTGGCGCGAATCGAATCTGCCTGGTTGCCGGCTGACTGATCCACGAGTGCAATGATGTGTACCTTTTTTCCGATATTCTCCGGGCTCGGCAGGAGCAATGCCACCAGCAACATCAGGACAACCCCAGTTCTGGCTACGAGTGCGAAAGTGGAACGGTTCCAGGCCCTAAGCATGTCTTGCCTGCCGTCTTGTCCGCAGGAGCAACGCTGCATCCAGCAGTAAAAGAAGCACGGCGGCAATGAGTAACGGTCCGCCTGACGATTTCGTCGTGGCCTGATTAGCCGGGCTCGCAATGCCCGGGCCGACAACATCAAGGGATTGAGGAATGATGACGGAAGACTCCGCGTCTCTCGAATCGGTGGCTATTTCCTGCAGCAGCTTTCGTCCGGTCGCGAAATCCACCAGCGTCGCGATGAAGGCGGGGTATTCAGCCTGCTCAACAAAACGTGGCTGGAGCAGGTCAACGACCGTATCGACTGTAGCGGAGGAATTTCCATCCGCTGCATGCACAATGACCAGCGGTTGCTCGGCCGAGGTTAGCAAGACACGCTGGCCGTCCGTGGTCCCCTGTGATGGCCATTGAGCGCTATGAATCCAGTCAGTCGAGAAGCTCAAATCGACGATGTCGCCGGTGGCCTCCAGCCACACTGGCGGTGAAACAATGGCTTTCGAGTCGCCGAGCAGTGAGCGAATATGGGCGCCGGAAAAGTTACTCTCAGCAAAACGTGCTTGTGAGCAGCTTACAACCAGCGTGGAATCAGCGGCGGCGTCAACCAGAATCAATGACGGGTGTGTTGCCAATGCGCGCCGCATGGCAGCCCCGCAATCGGGGTCCACGCGAGTGGTCAATAGCTCCAGCGGACGTAAAGACAGGTTCAAACTATCGTCTGCCGGCAACGAGTCAGCCGATGTTAGCGTGGCGGTCAACGACTGATCGGCCGCCCTGACAGGAACTTGCCAATAAGAAGTCTGGTTCGGCGACAGGGACAATCGAGTGGTCTGTACGACCTCTCCGCCGGTATACAAACTTACTTGTCGTTCATTCGCCGCCAGACCCGCATTGCTGACGGAGACCAGGACATCGAATATTTCATTGTCCTCAAGACTACGGCGAGCGGCGAGCCGTGTTACCGCGGAGTTTTCGGTGGCGTCCCCAGCCTGGATGATGCGGTTGAGAGAGACGCGCGCCACCCATGCGCGAATCTCACTTGATGCACCATCGGTCAGTAGCCAGTGTTCACTATCTGCTGCCAGGAGCGGCATTGAAGCGCCATCGAGCGCCGAGTTTGATCCCAGTGGCCAATTATCAGGGTTGAGAGCGCCTGAACCGGCAAAGCGTCGAACCTTGCCTGGACTGGTCAGCGAGCGCAGTGTGATTTCAGTCCATTGAGACCGCTCGCTGTTCAGTTCTGCGGACAAAGAGTCCAGCATCCTCGCAAGCCGTGTCTTACCGTCTTCAATCGCATACGCACTCAGCGAATCGTCTATCCAGATCGACAGCGCTTGTGTTTCCGTCGACCGATATGGCCCGGCCAGCGCAATGATCAGAAGCGACATCGCCAGTGCCCGTCGTCGCCAGGCAGGGTCTGGCTTGTCCTTCTTGTCGCCGGAACCCATATCCGAGGCGGTCTGCCGCCAGAGAAAAATCGCACTTACCGGCCAACTGGACAAAGGTGCACGCCAGCGGTGAAGCCAGCGAATCAAAGGGATGACTCCCAATGCAATCAGCCATAGCGGATGTAAGAATCCGGGCATTGTCAGGGTCGGGCGCCGAGATGCTCAAGCAGGGTCTGTTGCCATTTCTGCATACCCTGGCAGCTCGTAAAGCGGATGCCGAGGGCGGCACAATCCCTGGACAAGCGAGCACGGTGTTCATGCAGCGCAGCACGTGCATCAGCTTTCGCCTGGTCTGACATGACGAGCTGCTGTTCTCGACCGGATTCGATATCCCGTAATCGGGTAATTCTGGCTGCAGAAATGTCGACTTCATTCTTGCCAAGCACCTGGAGTGCGCTGGTCGAGGAAGCGGTTGAGCGGATGGCCTGAAGTTGCGAGCGCATGCCATCGGGCTGTAAGAAATCGCTGATCACAAAGGCATTGCTGTTGGCCGACAAGAAGTCCCGACAAAGTCCGAGGTTCGATGCATTGATCGGGCTGGTTGTTTTGCGTGGTCCCGGCTTCAGCAATGTCCGTGTTCTGTTCGTCGCTGCCGATTCATCGGCACGACAAGCCAGCAGGAGTTTCAACAGTCGGGGATATTGATGTGCACCACGTCCGGGCTCACAGCGGCCCTGAATACGGTCATTGAAGATCAGCATCGCCACCCTGTGACCGGCGTACAGGCAGGTATAGGCCAGCGCCGATGCGAGGTGCACCGTCATCGCCCACTTGTCCGGGTGCAGGACAACAGAGGCGCTGCTGTCCACGCAGATAAACCAGTCCGCTGCCGCTTCGCTGCGAAACCGACGGAGGACCGGGTGTTGTCGACGCGCGGTCTGGCGCCAGTCGATGTGTCGAATATCGTCGCCGGCCTGGTAGTCGCGAAAATCCAGAAACTCGATTCCGGAGCCGGCTCGATCCTTTGGTGCTCTGGGGTCTTGCCCACTGACGGCGGTGCACTGCAGGTAGGGTGCCGCGAGTCGTGCAAATCGATGCAGATCCGATTCTTCAATGAGGGGACTGTCGATCATTGATTGGCTTGCTTCCATTCGCCAACAATCTGATCGAGCAGGGTGTTCTCGGTGTTGCCGTCCAGTTCGCTGCCGGTGTGCAGCAAAATTCGATGGCGCAGAACCGGGTGCGCCAATGCGGCCAGGTCTTCGCAGGCGACGTGAGCACGACCTTCGAACAGCGCTCGAACGCGCGCGGCGCGAACGATCGAGAGCAGGGCCCGGGGGCTCGCGCCATAACGAATGTGCTGGCGCGCTGCCTCAGAGGCGAATTCGGAATCGGGCTGGGTGGCAAGTACGAGCCGAATGGCGCGTTCTCTGACGTCACTGGCGATCAGGACTTGCTGGCCTGCCACGCGCAGTTCGCGCGTGCGCTCCAGGGTACAGATCGGTGCCAATTGCTCGACGGGCTCCTGATCCAGCGACGTGTCGAGCAGTACATCCAGACTGTCCGCCGCCGGGTAGGGCAACAGCAACTTGCACAGGAATCGATCCAGTTGCGCCTCCGGCAAAGGGTAGGTGCCTTCAAGCTCAATGGGGTTCTGCGTGGCAATTACCCAGAACGGTTCGGGTAAGACATGCCGTTTGCCCCCATAGGTCACCTGGCCTTCTTGCATTGCCTCGAGCAATGCGGACTGGGTTCGTGGCGTGGCACGGTTTATCTCGTCGACCAGCACCAGGTTGGCAAAGACCGGGCCCGGACGAAACTGCAGATCCCCCGTTCCCTGGTGGCCGCTCAAGAGAATTTCGCTACCGGTGATATCGGCCGGCAGGAGATCCGGCGTGCATTGCACGCGGCCCAGCTCGAGACCCAGCGATCTGGAGAGTGCTTTGGCGAGTTGGGTCTTGCCCAGCCCGGGCAACCCTTCCAGCAGGACGTGGCCGCCTGCAAAAATGGCAATTAACAATTGGCGGATCAGTGGTTCCTGTCCGACGATGACACTGTTGAGTTGTGTTTCCAGCGCGCTCAGGTCCCGCATTACGCTTTCAAGGTCTTCGTTCTGTTTAGTCATTATCTTTCCCTGACTCTTCAAAATAGAGTCTTGCATGTGCCGCTTGTGCCGGGCTCAAAATCGTCGAATTCGCCAGCGAGCCTGGCGCGGCCGCCGCCTGGACGATGCCCGGCGAATTCAAATGCCATTGCGATGCTGTACGGTAATCGGTACCCGCCATCACTCCTGCGGAGAAAGTCGGCCCGGTGCGTTGTATCTCGACATTCTCCCGATCCTGAAAACGGGCGGGTGTCATCGGCATATTGAGTGGGTCTGCCGAGCGCGCCATCGCGTTGCCTGGCAAGTCACCATCGTTGCCGGCCAATCCGGCGACACCTCCCAGATCACCATCCCGATTAGAAATGGTTGGAAGATCGCCGCTGCCCGCCGCGTCGATTTGTGCAGGTACCATGGTAGTGGTCGATTGATTGTCGCTGGAGGACGGCGGGCTGACGGAAGACTCATCGACGACGAGGCGACGAAGAGCAGCGGCGTCACCTTTGTCAGTCTCGAAGATATCATCACCGCCTGCAACGATCCGCGGTGCGCCCTCGTTCGTCACAGGATGCACGTCGTTCGATTCGTCGGCACCCGGCAATGACAGCAGTATCGTGGCAACGAATAGCGGAATCGCGGCAATAATAATCGCCGGTCCTGATGATGGACTGAAGCGCTGCGAGATATCCGCAAACCAGGACTGCGCCGCACTGTCCGCTTGTCGTAAAACAGTTCTCGTCGCAAAGTTGTCGGCATCTCTCGACAGGTGTTGGTACTCGACGGCCGTCGTCATCAGGGCCTGGCCACCAAAAGCCTGGTCGGCGCGTGCTGCACATTGTTCGATGGACGGTCGTTGACGCATAGCCTGAAGCAAAGGCAGTAACACCAGGACGCCGATGATCGTCGCTAACCACTGGATGGAAATCGGGATAATCAGGAGGTGGATCGCCGCGAGTGCCGCTAGCATGAATCCTGCATACCAGAGTGATGTGCGCCCCGCCTCCAGAAACCGCACCGACCAAATTCGTCTCTGCACACTGTGCAAAAAATCGTCTAACGAGATCGTGTCAGTCTTGCTGATGATCATATCGTTATCCATTGCAGCCACTCATCTCGAAATGTCCAGGTGATTGCCGCTGCTACGAGACCCAGAGACGATCGCAGGAGTCGGCTGGTCTCTGCGCCGAGTGACCCGTTTCGAATCGCATGAGCGAACAACGTGACCAGCAGGCCGACGCCAAGTATCAGTAACTCTGTTTTGATCAAAGCGACTGCAGACAAACCTGTTGCGAGGCATAACATCGCCAGCAATGGCCACGCTGGAAGAATGGCCGACAGTATTGTTGCGGCTGATCGGGCCGCTGCAAAGGCATCGTTTTTATCGAGCCACAGGGCGGCGAACAGGCTGATGCTCAGGAGTTGCAACAGCAGCAGGGCGCGAGTCGCGAGCAGACTGATGTCGCCAACAGCAGCGGCATTGGTGCTGGTTAGCAACGACAATTGCATGAACCACCAGCTGGCGACAGCAATGAGACAAGCAATCGCCATGAGCGCCGGCAGAGGATTCACCCGGCGCACGGAGACGCTCCGTTTTGATGCGACTGGTATCGCAACAGCCAGGCTTGCTGGTTGTTCTCGGCACCGGGAATAGATAAAGATTGCAGAACGGTCAGAGCGTATTCGGTTGACCGTTCGAGAAACAGCCTGAGCTCGGGCTGATTGCCGGGATCAATGTTTAACGCTTCTTGGCCGTTGACTATCCAGCGTTCCTTTTCTTGCAGCGCGGGTACCTCATACACGACCCCTTGCCACTGCAGGTGCATGGGTTTTGTCTCTCCGGTTCCGGTATTGCAGATTCCCGCCCTGTCGCCGCGTAGTTCGAGTTGTATCGTTGCGTTGACCGGAAAGCTGCCGTGGCTGATCCGGCGCAGCCGCTGGAAGGGTTTGGCTTGCCAGGTGATGCTCTGCTGGCCGGGACCGACTCCCCATTGGAGGGCATAGTCTTTCGTGCTGGCGCTGCTCGCATAAGGGTTGAAATCAGCGCCGGACAACTGAAAAGAATCACGGCGGGTAGTTGACTGCCTTTCAAGTCCTATGTAGTGAGCGACTTGCTCTGTCGAGGCCATTTCGGCCCAGGCGACGAAATCCCGCGACTTTCCCGCAGGCCAGATCAGGAGCACGAGAATGGTCGACAGGACGCTGAATCCCATAGTGGCGTAACGTGAGCGAGACCTGACGGAGAGTAAGGCCAGAATAGTCAGGTAGCCCAACAAAAAGACCGCCAGCCGGGTCCAGTTGAATGAGTCGATTGATGACTCGCCGAGCAGGAGCTCGAGATTTTGTTCCGCGGGCAGACCAAAACTCGCCTGCTCCAACAAAGAGATAAATGCGACCTCCGTATTTGCATCATTGCCTGGCAAGCCAAGAAAGCGGCCTTCGCAGGCCGCTCGATTGGTGAAAGCTTTGCTGACGGCAGCCGAGGCGTCGATGAGTAACACTCGGCCGCAAGTTCCCACGTATTCAAGGAGTGCTCGTAGCTGCGGCTCATCGAGGGTCGCCAGTGCCTGACTGTCAACAGCGAGTGCCGAAATCTGGCCATAGGCTGCTTGTAAATGCGGTAAGCCTTTTGCACTGACCAACTCAGCGCCAGGCAGGTGGGATAACTGCTGCGCAGCCCTGGGGCCAAACAAGGCGAGCCGCGGCTGCGAACGTCGCGCGTACTCGATCGGTATGTCCCGGGTAATCGAGTTGCTCAATGTCGCACCAAGCGACAGCCGCGTTGCGGAGGAATCGATGCGTAGCGGCAGCCACGTCTCCTGCATTTCGTTAGGCAGCAGGTCGAAGTCGATGCCTATTGAGGGCGCCGAGCCGCTGGTCTCAAGATGCAATCTGCCACCCTGGCTGCTCAGCGCGCGAATATGGAGTTCGGAAAATTCTCCAACATTGACGTTACCGCCAAATGCCAGTGAAGCTTCAACCTGCAATGCAGCACTTGCTGGCGCAGAGACCCCTTGTGCCAGCAGTACGCTTAGGAGAACGAGGCCATCCATGACACGATTTCGATCACTTCAAAGCGGCGTTTAAAGCGATGACGCTCCAGGCGGTGACCAGTTCTTTGTTGCCCTCCCACCAGCGCGGCGAGTCAGGGTTAACCCACGATCCATCATCGTTCTGCAGGCTGAGTAATTTCGCGGCGATTTCATTGCGCCAATTGTGTTCATTGCCGTCTGCATCGACCAGCGTGTCGGCTCCGTACGCAGCCATACTCTTGGAGAAGACATTGTAATAATAGTAAAGACCCTGGACACCACCGTCCGACCCCGGATTGTGGTCGAGTGTGTAGTTGGCTTGAATCCAGTCGTAGGCAGCCTGAATGCGCGGATCGTCCTTATCGACACCGGCAAACAGCAAACTCAGTAAACCGGCCGCCGTCATTCCGCCGTAGGAGGCGGTACCACCATTAGGGCTGTAGCCAGGCATGTAGGTGAAACCGCCATCGTTGGCGGCCCATTCCTGGTCGTTGCTCTCACTTCGGTTCTGCGAGCGACTGACGAACAGCAAGGCTTTCTCCCAGATTGGATCGTCCGGATCGGTGGCCGTGGCCTGCAATCCCTCAAGCGCCATGTAGGCATTCGACAGGTCGGGTCTCTCATCGCCACCGTAGCCGATGCCGCCGTAATAGGCGTGGTCACTTTCGTAGCCATCTCCCTCGTCGATCTGCAGGCCCCGCAAAAAATCCCGGGCGCCACCTAATGCTTCGTCGTATTTCTTGTTGCCGGTGGCGGCAAGCGCCGTCATGCAAACGGCTGTATTGTAATTGCGGTTCTGATTGGTCTCACTGATCGAGCCGTCTTCGTTGATGTGTGCAAGCATGAATTCGATCGGCTTGGTGATAAATGCACCGTCGGTCTCGTCGTAGCCTCGATGGCTTTGTAGAAACGCCCGCAAGCCGAGCGCCGTCACGCCAACCGAGTTTGACCAGGAACCATCCTCCGCTTGCTGGCCGCGCAAGTAATGAAGGCCCGCATCCACTGCGCGTTTCGCTTTGTTGCGCAATTCGGGGTCCATTCCGACGGGGTCGGCCGCCTGGGCAAAAGCGCTGAGCAGGAACAGGATGGGAGCAATAATGGCAACCGTGTTTCTTATTTTCATGAGCTTGTTACTCTTTTTCTGAAGGGTTGGGCAATGCGGTTGAATTTACCTTTTGCAGCCCCGAAAGAACACCCCGCAATGAGCGTGACCAGGAACAGCACATAGTTTACCCACGAAAAATATTCATAGCGCAGAGAGCCAATTACGCTGTGCTGATAAAACCAGCTGGTTCGCAAATAATCCAAATCCATGGTCGCAGCGATCGCTGAGAGTGGGCTCATACCAACGATTAGATTGGTCATCAATTCAGGATTGCCGCTTATTTCGGCCAGTGGTCCGAGCCAGATGGGTGCGAGCAGCAAAGCGATTATTGCGGAAAACAGGATTTGTCGGGTACTTGTACGGTGCCTGGCATAGTTGAGAACCGGAACAAGGGCTGCAAGCAATAGCAGGAATAGGACGGCGGCCGTCAGGAAAAGTTGAGCGCCGAGAACCCGAGTTTGTGGGTCAATCAGAGCGACGGCGAGGAAAACGGTTGCCGTAATAGCACTATGCCGAACCAGAGACCACCACGACGCTCGGGTGAACTCCCGGTCAAGCGGTGTCAGGAGCACCGCGGCTGCAAGTGTTGTCGCGGCGTAGACGAGTGCGAGTAAAGCGCGTTCGCCGGGACCTTGTGGGACAACAAAAAGGGAGTTAGCGAGCAGTATTACGGCGGTCAATGGAATGACGTACCAGAACCCCTCCACCGGACGGTGCAGATTGTCGGCGGATTCGTTGCGTGTGCGCATGTTGTTCTTCCTTAATTTTCCTTGCGCGCCGGTTTGAGCAAAGTCCTGAAGATGCGGTTCGCATGCAGCGCAATCGCCGGATTTGGCCGTCAGGGCGGACCGGGGACACGGCGCGCTCGTCTGAGCGCGCCTACCCGAACCCGACTATGCGGGCGCCGCTGTCGATCATGCCGTCTTCAGGAGCCCGGAGGGGCCGGGTCCCGTGTGAATCGATCCGGGGTTTACGTGGGGAACCCCTGACCGTTGAATCCGCATGATCAACACCTTCCATTCGTATACAAAGCAGGAATCGTGCCAGCGTCGGCCAGCGAAAAATAACATTGTTAATCAATGATATATAAGATATCGCCCAGCAAAATCAAATGACATTCCCGGGGTTGGGGGCGTGTTGTACAGGGGTTGGCCAATTTCGCACCACCCGCTGTCTACTCTGCTTCCGCGAGCTTCTTTCTTAACGTCGACCGGTTGATACCCAGTAATTTAGCCGCCGCAACCTGGTTGCCTTTGGTAAGTGCCAATGCGGCCTGAATAATCTCCGTGCTGGCGGCATCCATCAGGTGCTGAAAGACATGCCCGCTGCCACCGTACTCGTCGGGGTCCGCGACGATTACTTTTGCTTGTACCTGTAGCGATTGCCGCAGACTCGTGGGCGCTGCCGCCTGCCGTTCTTGCGCCAGGTCCAGGTCGTGCAGGGTCACCGTCGTTCCAGGTGCCGCCAGAACGGCGCGCTTGATACAATGCTCCAGTTCTCGCACATTTCCCGGCCAGGAATAGGCCTTGAGTCTGGTAACAACATCCTGCTCGATGCCCTGAATGTGCTTGCCCATTTCCCGATTCGCACGATGCAGAAAATATCCCATCAGCAACTCGAGATCGCTTTCACGTTCACGAAGCGCAGGGACGGGAAGCGAAGCGAGGTTCAGGCGATGAAATAAATCTTCGCGGAAGTTTCCGTCAGCCACTTCGTCTTCAAGATTACGATTGCTCGCGGCGACGATTCGAGCCGTGAAATTAATCGGGGTGACACTGCCGAGACGCTCGAATGAATGCTCTTGTAACACCCGTAACAATTTACTTTGAAGGTGATAGGGAATTTCGGCGATTTCGTCGAGGAAAAGTGTGCCGGTGCCGGCCGCTTCAAAACGCCCGATGCGTTTCGTCTTGGCGTCCGTAAATGCACCGGCCTCGCTGCCGAAAAGCTCTGCCTCGATCAAAGTATCCGGAATGGCCGCGCAGTTAACCGCTACAAACGGCTGATCTGAATTCGGGCCGAATTCGTGCACGGCTTTGGCAACCAATTCCTTGCCAACACCGCTCTCACCCGTAATCAGGATCGCAAAATCATTGTTGCCCAGTAGCGCCATTTTCTTGAATAGCGTTTGCATGACAGCGCTCTGCCCCAGAAGACTGGTGTCGCCAGCGTCTCCACTGTCGATTTCGGCAACCGAGGTCTTGCGCGGCTTGTGCAGCGCTCGTTGCAACAGTTCCCGGACCTGCGCCAGCTCTACAGGTTTCCCCAGGTAGTCAAAAGCGCCGAGATCAATGGCCTGGCGAGCGGATTCGAGCGTGCCAAAGGCCGTCATAATGATAACCGGCAGGTCCGGTTCGAGTCGTTTGATTTCTTCAAGCGCCGTGAGGCCGTCGCCGCCGGGCATTTGTATGTCAATGAAAGCAACCGCCGGTTTCTTGTCGCGGACCATTTGCACGGCCTGTTTGCCGTTTGAAACCAGTAGTGGCTCGTGACCTTCACCGGTGAGAAAAGCACCAAAGGCTTCGCAAATTCCACGTTCGTCATCGGCAACTAGTATTCTTGACATGATCAGCCCGTTTTTCCGGAAGATTCGATTATAGTCGTATGCAGGCGAATCGTGAATTTTGCTCCGCCGAGTTCTTCGCTACTCGATTGCAGCAGTTCACCCCCATGCAAATCGATGATCTCCCTGCAGATCGCCAGGCCCAGGCCAAGACCGAATGGCTTCTTGCGCTTGCTGTCTTGTGAGCTTGATGACATGCCTGGTCCTGAATCGGAGACGCTGAGTTCCACAGTGCCCTCATCATCGGCAGGCCCGGCTTGCACGCGAATCGTGCCGCCCTCATCGAGTTCGTCCGCGGCATTGTTGATCAGATTCAACAGCACCTGCTTTAGCCGGTCGGGGTCGGCGCTTATCTCGGGACACGGTGTGATGCTGGTTTGCAAATCGATATTTCGATGCGCGAGAGCAGGCGTTAGCAGTTCAGCCAGTTCATCGATAAGTTTCCGGAGTTGCACATTGCTTCGGTGTAATTCCAGTGGCGCGCCAAGTGTCAACGCCGTTTCCACGATCAATTCCATGCGACGAATTTCATTTAGCAGCGTTCGCACACGAGTTTTCTCGCTATCGGATACGCTTTCTTCGAGTAACTGAAGCTGCATTTTTATGGACGTCAGCGGGTTGCGAATTTCGTGAGCAAGGCGCGCGGCAAGGTCGCCGAGGCCGGCGAGGTGGCTTTGCTGTGCCAAATCCACTTCATATTGTTTCAACCGGCTTGCCATGCCGTTCAGTGCGCGTGCAAGGAGACCGATTTCATTCGATGCCGTTATGTCGCTGGAGATATCTCTTTCGCCCTCGGCAATGCGATCCGCCATCGTGGCGAGACCACGTATGGGCCCGGTAATGCTGCGTGCGAAATAGTGACCGAACCAGGCCAGGAGCACGGTGGCAAATAGCATCGCTGTTCCCAGCAAGATGGCCGCATCGCGTGCTGCCTGGCGCGATTCGTCCAGAGACGCCGCGGCGACGACGTAGTGATAGCGCCGGTCCCGATCCAGTGAAAGTCGCCGCAGCGCAATACGCCAGGCGCTTCCATCGACGTCTCTGGTGAGCAGGATAAGCGACTCCGCGTCCACGTCCGAGCGGCGCAGCAGGAGTCCGGTGAGGAAATCGCCGCTGGTCAGGGAGGTACTCCCCAATTTGACGATGCCATTCTCATCAAGCAGCGCAATGCGCGCTTCGATAAGACGATCGAGTCGGTCGATCAGGTCGGGGCTAAAAGGAAATTCACCATCGGCAAGAATGGCGGTGGCATTGTCGAGTTGCTCGTCCAGTCGCCGGTCGAAGCTGTTGGTCAGAAGTTGCACGGCAATCGCCCACGCGGCCAGCATGGCAACCAGCAGCGTAATGCCGAGGGGGACAATGAGGCGAACGTAAATGCTGCTGCGGCGCTTCACTGTTCTTGCTCCGGTTCGGGCGAAGTTTTCCGGTTGACCAGTTGTCGCCAGACTAACCAGGCGGCCACGGGGAGCAGCATTGGCACGACCAGACCGGGACCGACCCACGCATCGGGTATGAAGGTTGCGCCATTCGCGGCGAGAACGAGTCCGTAGAGAAGATTACCGGCGGCACAGGCCAATAGATACGGCACTACTGCCATGCGGGTCGCGCCCGCCGTCAATGCAAGGGCCTCGGCCACTACGGGAACCGGACGACTCAGGAACACCAGCGCAAGCGAGGTGCGAGTTGGAAATTCCGGCAGCCAGGATTGCAGGTGTGACATCGCGAATCGCGCCAGCGAGTAACCTAGCATGTTGCCGGCCATCAATCCGACCCATATGGCCAGGAATCCAGGCCAGAAACCGAGCCGCGCACCGAGAAGCGTGCCAACAATGCTGGAGGGTATGGGCAAGAAAATGTCGACGAATAGGAGGGCGCTACCCGTCAAGCCGAATAACAGCGCATTGCTGTCAGCCGAACTCAGCCATTTTTCGCCCGGCAACTCACCGATTATGACAAAGGGCAAAATCGGTATCAGCAGAGTCGTTATAATGACAAGCGATTGTCGGGTTCTTTTTCCGGGCATCAGAAATATCAGGATATATCAGCAACAAGAAGCTGGATCATCAATAATATCAGCGAGCACCCGCAAAACGCGAGGTGCGGGAAGATACTTCAGGAGGGACGACGATGTCGCCGCCAGAATTAGGGCATTCACCCGCGCTCAAGACTGAAATAATGTTTGAGGGCATTCGTTACTCCAGCGCCCTGGCGGAAGCCGCGACGCATTCGCTGCCGAACTATTACCCGTACCGATTTAAAAAAGGCGAGCACGATCCGACCGGTAGTGGCAAAGCGATAATTCCGTATCTGATGTACACCCAGGACAATACGTTGATCCGCGTCATGGGCAACGGCGATTCTCCGTGGTCTGTGGAAGGATCGCAGAAATCGGGCTACCAGTTGCGCAATGACAAGAACGGGCTGGCCCGAAGCATCTCATTCGAGCCGCAGCTCTCCTGGCTGTCAGAAACGACGACCGACGGATTCCCGATGGCCCAGGCAGGCGTGAGCACTCATCGTGACATGCTGGTGATCAACGTTGCGCCCGGTTGCGAGTATTTCCTGAAGAAACATGACGGCCGCTCGATGCGCTGTACCTTTTGTTCCTACGGCGCTCCCGATGACCGAACCGCCCATTTGGGTCAGGTAACGGGGCAGGTCGAAATTCCGCCGCTCACGTTGCAGAGGATGGCCGAGGCCATGACGGCCGTCATGGCAGAAACGGAAATCCGGCATATTTATCTTGTTGGTGGTTCCCTGACCGATCCGCGACTTGAAGGAGAGCGGTTTTTGCAGCTTGCGAGGGCGGTGCAGGACAACAATCCGGACGGCATTCCGGTGTGTCTTGGTTCGGCCGCCTTGCCGCTGGACATGCTGCAGCAATTTTATGATGAGAAACTCGTCGACGCCGTTTGTTTTAATCTTGAAATATGGTCCGAAAAACTGTTTGCCCAGGTCTGTCCCGGCAAGAACCGGTATGTGGGCTACAATGACTGGATTGCGGCGCTCGAGTTTGCGGTCACGCTTTGGGGTCGTGGCCGCGTCTATTCAGCCATGGTTGCCGGCGTCGAGCTTGAACCGGAATACGACATGAAATGGGGAGATGCCGCCAATCTGGCTGTCGAAGGTGCAGAGGATTTGTGTTCGCGAGGGATCATACCCGTCTATTCCTTGCATTGGCCGGCTGGCGGGAAAGAGCGGGCCGACTATCAGTCGCGACTGCGGAGTTTTTTCGAGCAACTGGCACTCGGCTACCAGGAGGTCCGGCAGCGATATGAGCTGCAGGTTTGGGATGGGTTCATGTGCCACCGCTGTGCTTACATGCAACTGGAATGTGACATAGACCGCCATGGAGTAACGAGCTGATGTCCCGTGATTCAGCGGCATCGGCCCATAGAATCGATCCCTCCGGGATTATGGCGCTCAGCACCGCCTACTGGGGATCGCAAACACTGCTAACGGCCAATCGCATCAAGCTTTTCGATCTGCTCGCGGACGGTCCGTTAAGCAGTCACGCAATAGCGGAAAAGCTGAACCTTGACCAGCGTGCGACCGAACTGCTGCTGAATGCCTGCGTGTCGCTGGGCTTGTGCGAAAAAGAGGCGAAAAAATTCAGCAACAGCTTGTCCAGTGCAACATTTCTCGCGACTGGCAGCCCGGCGTCGATGGCGAACGCCATATCGTACAGCGACAACCTTTTTGACACCTGGGGCGAGTTGGAAACGGCGTTGCGTACGGGCATTCCGCCGAAAAAGGCCGAGACATACCTGGGCGACGACGAAACGCAAACGCGTCACTTTGTTTACGGCATGCACGATCGTGCGATGGCCATAGGACGGGCATTGCCGGAGATGCTCGACCTGGGTGGGCGTAAGAAGATGCTTGATGTTGGTGGCGGTCCAGGCACCTATTCCGCGCTGTTGACCGAGCGTTTTCCCGAATTGCGATCCGATGTTCTGGAATTGGCCGGCGTAGCCAGAATTGCGGCAGAAATACTGGCAACAATGGGTGCGACACAACGTGTTCGTATGCTGAGCGGCGACTACCATACGAGCGACTTTGGTGAGGGATACGATGTAGTGCTGATGTCCGGCATGTTTCACCGTGAGTCTGAGCAGAATTGTCGTCGCCTCATCGAGAAGGCGTCAGCCTGTCTTGAGCCTGGTGGTTTGCTCGTCGTCAGTGACATATTTGCCGACGAGGGTGGTGCCGGCCCTGCGTTCGCGACCTTGTTCGGGCTCAACATGATGTTGACGGCAGCGGATGGAGGTGTGCACGCCGACGCCGATGTTGGGTGCTGGATGGCAGAGGCAGGTTTCGGGAATATTGAGCGACAGAGTTTTCCACCACCGATGCCACACCGCATCGTTACAGGGTCAAAATCATGAGCGCAACGCAAAAAATATTTTCCAAAATGGTTGTTGCCACCTTGCTGATTACGATGCTGTCGATGTCAGCGACGTACGCGCAGGAAAACCCCGGCGCGAAGATGGGCGCCATTGTGGATCTGGGCGAAGGGCGTTTTCAGATCGGTGAAATCATCGTCGATCGAACGGCACAGGAATTCAGTTTGCCGGGCAAGATCCTGCACCTTGGCGATGCACTCGAATACCTGGCGGTTTCGACCGGCGGTATGAAAGAATACGAGAGCCTGCTGGAATTGACGACCTCACCGCGGGACTTCAATCTGGCCTGCATCCTGATCGGATTCGACGATACCGAGACGATCAAGCCACGCTACCAGTTTGACGAAGTGGACGTCCAGGGTCCTTCGGTTGTGCTGACGTTGAGTTGGCAGGATGGAGGTGAGACCCATAGTGTATCGGCGGCGAGTGCGATGAAAGAAGGTGAAAAGACCTTTGGCGACGATCGATGGGTTTACATTGGATCATTGACCTCCGGGGAAAAACAGGAATTCATGGCCGAACGTGGCGGCACATTGATCGGATTCGTGCACGATCCTTACAGCGTTATTGATCACCAAACCGGTGGCGGAATTGGCGCGTACGGGCTCATTACCGGAGACGAAACGTTGTTGCCGGCCGAAGGAAGCGCGATTCGCCTGACCGTGGGCGTTGCCCGCTAGAGGAATCTTGCCGGCAGTGCGAGGATGCCAGAAATGACACAGTTGTTATCCCGTGTTTGGCTCATTGCTGTGCTGGCGTGCGCCCTGCCTGCGGTGGCACTCGAGGAGCCTTCGGTAAGCGGTAAGCTCCCCGGAGTCCCAGAATTCCCGACGGCCCTGCGTGACGATATCGAATCCGAACTCGCCTCCCTGGATGGCACTTATGTGCCCCGAACCAGGCATTTGCAAGGCAATGGCCGGCCTGTCTTCACCAATAGACTGATACTGGAGGCCAGTCCCTACCTGCAACAGCACGCGCACAATCCGGTGAACTGGTACCCATGGGGTGACGATGCCTTTGCGGCCGCGCGAGAACAGGGAAAACCGGTGCTTCTGAGTGTCGGCTATTCGACCTGTCACTGGTGTCATGTGATGGAAGAGGAGTCTTTCGATAATCTGGAAATCGCCACTTACCTGAATCGCAATTATATTGCGATCAAGGTGGATCGCGAAGAGCGACCTGACGTTGACAGTATTTATATGGCAGCCGTGCAGGCGCTGACGGGCCGAGGCGGCTGGCCGATGACGGTGTGGCTGACCCCGGATCGACAACCCTTTTTCGGTGGCAGCTATATTCCTCCCTACGACGGCGACCGGGGGGTCGCGGAGGGTTTCCTGACGCTGCTGAACTCGTTGCGTGGCGTCTACGATGAACGCCGCGATGACGTTGGCGTTGCCTCGGCACAGTTAATGGAGGCGGTCCGCAAACGTATGGTGCCACCGGCCGGCGACCTTGTTCCCGGGCCAGCTATTTTTTCGCAAGCATTCGAAACGTTTGAGAATTCCTACGATCCATTCAATGGGGGCCTGCAAACCTCGCAGAAATTTCCCAGTCACTTGCCCATTCGTTATCTGCTCCGCCACTATCGGCGATCCGGTAACGCCGCTGCATTGCAGATGGCCGAGAAAACCTTGCACTCAATGGCGGCAGGCGGAATTTACGATCAGGTGGGCGGTGGTTTTCATCGTTATTCGACCGATCCGGACTGGCTCGTGCCACATTTCGAAAAAATGACCTACGACAATGCCTTGTTGGCAATGGCATATCTGGAGGCCTATCAGGTTAGCGGCGAAGAAGACTTTGCTCGCATTTGCCGGGAGTTGTTGACCTACGCCGCCCGTGACATGCGCTCGCCCGCAGGCGGGTTTTATACAGCGAGCGACGCGGATAGCAAGATGCCGTCAGGTGAAATGCGCGAAGGCTGGTTTTTCACCTGGGGTTCAAAGGAGATCGATGCTGCTCTGACCGCTTTAGAGGCCACCGTCGTTCGTGAATATTATGGAATTACGGCGGCGGGTGACCTGGACGGACGCAACATTCTGCACGTTACCCGGTCGACGGCCGAATTGGCCGCCGAACTGGACCTCAGCGAGGATGCGGTAATAACTACCATTGCGCGTGCGAGGGAAAAGCTCTATCGGACGAGGAATGATCGATCCGCACCGTTTCGGGACACGAAAATACTGACCGCTTGGAACGGTCTGATGATTTCCGCCTTTGCTCGTGCTGCGCTGGATTTCGGGAACGACGCCTACCTCGAGACAGCAAGCGATGCCGCCAGGTTTGTTCTGAACCATATGCAACGTGATGGTCGATTATTGCGGATGCATGCAGGCGGTGCGGCGTCAGGTGATGCTTTTGCCGATGACTATGCGTTTTTTATTCAGGCCTTGCTCGATTTGTATGAGGCCAGTGGCGATATTGACTGGTTCGCCCATGCCGTGCGTCTGGAAAACGTCATGAGTGAAGAATTTGAAGATCGGGTTGACGGTGGTTTCTTCTCCTCGTCGACACGAGGCGAGGCCCTGCTGGCGCGCGAAAAATCCGGCTTCGACAGTTCCGTACCCTCCATCAACTCGATCGCCATTCTTAACTTACTGCGCCTGTATGAATTTACCAGCGACGATGAATACCGGCAGCGGGCACAAAAAGCGCTGACGTTTTTTGGCCTCGTTCTCGGGCGATCACCTGCCGCATTGGCGGAAATGTTGCAGGCGCTGGATTTCTATCACGACGAAGCTAAAGAGATTGTCATCGTTACGAGCGGCGATCGAATCGATGCCGAACCCTTCCTGCGGGTTTTGGGGAGGACGTTTCTGCCGAATCATGTACTGGTGGTCGTGCGAGAGGGCCACGATCTCGATCAACAGGTACGGTATATTCCTTTACTCGAAGGCAAGAGAGCGTTACAGGGAACCACGACGGCCTATGTTTGCACGCAGGGAATTTGTAAGCTGCCTACCAGCAGCATCACCACGTTTGCCACGCAAATCGGCACCACCGAGCCCTGAGTACGGCCGGTGACCAGCGCAGGAGTGAATGCGGAAATGCAAGCTCGGTGGTCGAGCGGTTTGTTGCTCGCATTTTTTGCGTCGACGCTGATGTCTTGCGGAACGGATCAAACCGATAGCGATTCGGCCGACAATGGAATAAACGCCTGGCTCGAGAGGGAATACCACGAGAACCAGAAAAGGTATGCGACGGACCCCGACATACGGGTCGAGCGTGGATTGCTGGCAAACAAAAAACATCGCTACATAGACTTACTCGCAACGGCGACGGGGGCGGGACCCGATACGTCGCTCGATGCATTCGTCGCAACGACTGGCGGTGACTCGACCCGTGCGATCGCAGAGACCACTGTGAAGCCTGGCTCAGTTCAGGCGGCGCTGGAATTCATTGGCATGAGTGCCGGTCATCCACTGGACGCCAGGAACGCCCATCACTGGCCCAAAGGAGAGAGAGTCAGTATCACTTTTTACTGGGACGACCTTGAGACCGGGCTGCTTGACCAATCGGTGCGAGCGGAAGAACTGATGACAGATACGCGGTTGCATACGCAACTGCCGGCACTCGGCTTTCGGTTTGTGGGTTCTTCGGGCCGTGCCGTCGAGGAAATCGCGACCGGATTCAATGCGACCAACACAGTGCTTGAGGTCCCCTATATAATTAACAGGAGGAGTGTTCAGGGACTGCTGGTCGCCAGCGAGGATCATTATTTCTCTGCCGGGCAGAAACTTCGACTTCGCATTCGACCGGAGTTTCGAGATGATCGCCGGCGTGTCAGAGACTTCATGCTTGATATTCAAGCGGGCGCCGGCACGAATGCAGAGCAACTACAGAATCTGCGCATCACGTTGTCGGAAGCGGAAGGTGGGTTGTTGGTCGACGGCGACTTCGAAGCGGTTTTCGTTTATCTGAAAGCGCTCATAGATGATGGTCAGGAACCTTTTCTGCAATTAAGGTTTTCCGATTCGCTGGCGGTTGGCAGCGTGCGGACCATAGCGAAATTCGTACAGACTTTTCTGATCGCACAGGATGTTCGCTTCGATCCCAGCGAAGAGCATCTTTTTTACAGAGCCTTTCTGCCAAGTGACGCATGGCGGGATCCTCAACGGCGAGGCAGGGCCAGCCAGCCACTGGAGATTCACCTGGCCGGCTCTGTTTCTGACGGGCTGAGTGGCGAAATAATTCAATATTCTCAATCGCCCGCTACCATCGCGCCAAAGACCCTGGTTTTCCACAACGAAGAGAAACTCCGGCAGGCACTTCAGGAAGGGACGCCCTGGAATACTGATGGCGTGTTTTTGTTTGTTGACCCCGCCTCGCCGTATGCGAAGATCCGGCAGGTTCATCAATTGGTGCAGACACTGTTTCCGAATATCTATGTCTTCATGTAAACGTCATCGTTTGTTTCCTTTGTGCATCTTGTTGCTGCCATTACTGCCGTGGTCACTCGCGACGGCAGAATCCTCGTCCGGTCGGGCCGTGCCAATAAGCAGCGAACCATTGCGGTCACCCTCACGCGGCGGAAAAACACTGTTTACACGTATTGCACCGGATAGCAGCGGCATCCATTTTCAGATTGATGTGGACAAGAATCATCCACGTCGGAGGCTGTATGAGATCGCGTTTGCCGGGGCGGGTGTGGCGATTGGTGACTACGATGGTGACGGTAAACCGGATGTATTCATGTCGCACCATACGGAGAAAGACCGCTTGTATCGGCAAACCGGGGATCTTGTCTTCACTGATGTAAGTGTTGCGGCCGGACTTGGCGAGAGCACGGAGTGGTCATCTGGCGCGTCGTTTGTCGATATCAATAACGATGGCCTGCTGGACCTGTATGTCTGTCATTATGACGCGCCGAATTCCCTGTTTATTAACAACGGCGACGGGACGTTCAGGGAGATGGCGGCCGATTACGGTCTGGATTTTTCCGGGGCATCAGTGATGGCGGCATTCTCTGACTATGATCGCGATGGTGACCTGGACATGTACCTGCTGACCAGCCGGCTGGCGGCGAATACGGACATCGAACGGCAGATAAAAATTGTTCGACAGCGAGGGCCGGGCGGACGAACAGTGCCGACCATCCCCGTGCAGTTTCAGGAATACACGGATTTCCTGCAACGACCCAACGGCCGATTCGTGCAAATCGCGGCCGGACAGCGTGACCGCCTTTATCGCAATGATGACGGTCATTTTGTGGAAGTGGTGCTGCCGACACAAGATGACCAGAGCAGCCTGCACGGCAACGACAACTACATGGGCATGAGCGTTGTCTGGTGGGACTACGATAACGATATGTGGCCGGATATTTATATCAGCAACGATATGTTCGGGCCCGATCGTCTGTATCACAATAATGGCGATGGGTCATTCTCGGAGATCATCGCCACGACCGTTCCGCATACACCCTGGTTCTCAATGGGCAGCGACTTTGCCGACATCAACAACGATGGCCTGTTTGACCTGATGGCAGCGGATATGTCGGCAACAACGCATTACGAGCAAAAGATTGGCATGGGCGATATGGACTCACAAGGCTGGTTCCTGGACAGTGCAGAACCTCGCCAATACATGCGCAATGCGCTTTACCTGAACAGTGGCACGGGTCGTTTTATGGAGACCGCCTTCATGGCGGGTTTGGCCAGTACTGACTGGTCATGGTCGGTCAAATTTGCCGATTTCGATAATGATGCCTTTAGCGATGTGTTCGTGACCAATGGCATGGTTCGGAATTTCATGGACGCCGACGTGCAACGGCGAATAGCGGCTAAAACGGGGTTGGTGGATTACTGGGAAATACTGCAGGACGAGCCCGCGAAGCGTGATACCAATTTCGTCTTTAGAAATACCAACGGCCTGCAGTTCGAGGATGCGTCGCGAGACTGGGGTCTCGATCATACGGGGCTCAGTTTCGGTGCTGCACTGGGCGACCTCGACCGGGATGGCGATCTTGATTTAATTGTCGGCAACCTTGATGAGCCAGCGAGTTTGTATCGGAACGACTCTGTATCGGGTGGGCGCGTGCTGATACGGCTTAAGGGGGTCGAGAGCAATCGATACGGTGTCGATGCCAAGGTGCGTGTGGAAACGGACTCGGATACGCAGATCAAGCAGTTGGCGACGGCACGTGGCTTCATGTCTGCCGATGATCCGGTTTTGCAATTCGGCACGGGTGCGGCACAGGTATTGCGCCGCCTTACGGTGTATTGGCCCAGCGGCGCGCAGCAGTCATTCACTGACCTGCCGGTAGACCGCTTCTACACCATCACGGAACAGCGCACGGCCGAGGCAGCGGTAACGGAACCATCAGGTCATCCCTTGTACCGAAACGTGACGGCGGTCAGCGGCTTGAACTTCGAGCACAGAGAGCTTAAGTTTGATGATTATCTTGCTCAGCCATTGCTGCCGGCCAAACTGTCACAATTGGGTCCCGGCGCCGCGTGGGGGGACGCAGACGGTGATGGCGATGATGATGTATTTATTGGCGCCGCGATCGGTGCGGTGGGTGCACTGTATCTGAACGATGGGCAAGGTCATTTTCGCCGCACATCAGGCGGGCCATGGCGCAACCACGAGAATCGAGAAGACCTGGGCGTGCTGTGGTTTGATGCGGATGGCGACCAGGATCTTGATCTGTTGGTGACAAGCGGCAGTGTGGAGTTGCCACTGGATGATGACGATCTGGAGGATCGTCTTTACCTGAACGATGGCGACGGATCTTTCGTGAGTGCTGAGCCGGGAATGCTTCCGGAGTCGGGGCATTCGAGCGGTGTGGTTGCCGCGAGCGATTTTGACCAGGATGGTGACCTGGACCTCTTCATCGGGGGTCGTAGCCTGCCGGGACAATATCCATTGTCGCCCGACAGCCGGTTGTTAAGAAACGATGGCGGCGTGTTTTCCGACGTGACAGACGATCTGGGGCCGGGGCTGCGCAAGGCAGGCATGGTAACGGCGGCACTGTGGTCGGATGTTGATGACGATGGCGATCAGGATTTGTTGCTGGGCGTTGAATGGGGCCCGATCACGTATTTTCGCAATGACGAGGGAAGACTATCCAACCAGACCGTGGCGGCCGGTCTGGCCGAACGCACCGGTTGGTGGAATGGCATCAACAGCATCGATGTCGATAACGACGGGGACATGGATTACGTCGTTACCAATACGGGCCAGAACACCAAGTATTCAGCCTCCGTAAAGAAACCGGCCGTGATTTACTACGGCGACTTCGATGACTCCGGAAATCGAAATATTATCGAGGCACAGTGGGAGGATGATATTGAGTTTCCGGTTCGAGGTCTGAGCTGTTCGACTGGCGCCATGCCGTTTCTGGCGAATGAATTTGAAACTTTCGATCTGTTCGCCCGCGCGAATATGCAGCAATTGTATTCACCGCAAAAACTGGATACGGCGCAGCGCTTCGCCGCGACAGAATTGCGCAGTGGCGTGCTGATTAATGACGGCGGGCGATTCGAGTTTCGCCCATTGCCACTATTGGCGCAAATCGCCCCCGCTTTTGGTGTGGTGTCCGGCGATTTCGATCTCGACGGCAACAGTGATATCTATATGTTGCAGAATTCGTTCTCGCCGCAGGCAGAAACGGGCCGGATGAACGGTGGATTGAGCGTCATGTTGCTCGGTGTTGGTAACGGAGAATTTGTAGCAATGTGGCCCGCCGAAAGTGGTCTTGTCGTTGGTGGGGATGCAAAATCATTAACGACAGCTGATTTTGATCAGGATGGCCGGGCCGATTTTTTGGTGACTCGCAATGACGATACGGTGATGGCTTTTCAAAACTCTTCGGCAGACATTCAAACCGGCACTCCGCTGTCCGTCGGTATTGTGGGACGCTCGAGTAACCCAACGGCGATTGGCGCAAAAATCACTCTTGTTCGTGCTGACGGAACGCGGGTCTCGGCAGAAGTACACGCGGGCTCGGGATACCTGTCGCAGTCCGCACCTATAGTGTTCTTCGCAAATTCGCCGTCAAACAAAGCTGTGGAATGGGACATCCGCTGGCCAGATGGCATGAGTAGCAAGCACGCGGTTAGCGGCGAAGCGGTGCAGACAATTCGCCGCGACTAGCGCAGGCCGGAAACTCTGGCCTGAGCCGTCCGTTTTCGATGTCAGGCTCAGTCGTGGAAGAAGGCATCCAATCGAATCTTTGCCTGTAAAAATATGATTCCGCCGATATTGGGGTCGACTGCGTCAGCGTGCGCGACGTCACGTACGAATTTCTTGGGTATATAGCTGATATTGAGGCCACCGTAGCGATTCCCCACCGTCACGCTGGGCAGGATCGCCGGAAACGGACGGTTGTTCTCTACGTCTTCCCGGGTCATCACGAATGCGTTCAGCCCGGCATCCAGATACAGACCGGCGAAGCGGTCGGATACGACGAGGCGTCGGTGCAAACCAAAGCCGCCCATATAGGACATGTTCTCTGCGCTGTCCAGAAAAGCATTGAACATGGCGGTCCTGATCCAGCGCGAGCGGGTGTCGAATTCATATTCAAAGCCAGCACCGTAATTGGCTTCATTCCAGTCATAATCGGAATTTACATGGATCGACTTACCGTTGATCACCAGGTGCGTTTTGCTGGCATTGGCAAGAGTGGATACCGAGGCCAGAATGAGTGCTGCGATGCACAGCGAGGTCACTTTTAATGTTTTCATGCCTGGTTATAAAGCAAAGCTCGTGCCAGAATTAAAAACCTTAAAAAACAAAAGGTTATATGAACAACCTCAACTAACTGTAAATTATGCCGACGACATTCGTGGCAATGCATGACGTTATGTGTAACGTCACCTCGTCAGCAACCTGGAGTGTTGACCGATCCGCCGCTCCGCGGTTCGTAGGGAACCGCTTCGTGCCATAATTCGTAAAAAATTTCGACAGTCAAAACAACGACTTGCGGGGCGCCCAATCTTGGCCTAAGGTGTTGCTATAACTACATAGAATATAAAGAAACGCCGACGACCTGAATGCATGAAAATATGACCGGGCGGTCGGCATCGGAGGCGCCATTGGTGTCACTGGAAATGTCAATTTGTCATCACGCGATGTGGGGTTGCGTGATCTCGATTGGAGGGGACCCATGAACTCATCACGTCTGTTGTCCGTGGCCGCAGGAATTTGCGCCACTCTCTTATTGTCTTTCACCCAGCTTGCCTTTGCGCAACAACCCGTGGTGACCACGGTGCCCGGGGATGCGAATAATCCTACGATCCGGCATCCGATGATTATCGGTCGCCCGATTACTTTGAAAGGCGCAGTGGATGCAGCATCCATCGCCGCAGACTGGTCCTGGGATCCAGGCGATGGCAGCGTCGCTATCACCGGTACTGTCGATGCGACGCACTGGGCTGTGTGGATAGAACATACGTATGCTGGCAACGTGGGCGATTTTTTTACCGCGACTCTGACAGTCAACAATGGCGTCGACCCGGTGGGTGTTGCAACGTTTGAGATGGTGGCGCGCGCCGATACGGTACCCAATCGTGCGAACGCCGCTATCGCGGAGTCGCTGTGGTACATGCACAGGACACAGACTCGCTTTGATGGCGATGAAATTGCCGATACCGGGCTGGCCGGATCCGTGATCCCGATGGGTAGCTGGAGTTATCCGACCAATGGCGGAACGCTTACTGTCTCTGTGCAAGGCGGAACATTGAACGCGTTTGAAGCCAATGGTCATCGCGAGAACGGCGATGCAAGCAATCCTTATGCAGAAACCGTGAGTCGCGGCATGAAGTACATGTTCGCCCGGTTGCGATCAGAACCCATGTCGATTCAAACACTGGCTTCCCTGGATGCAAATCCACGAGCTGACGACCCGGATTCAAACGGCAACGGTATTGGCATCCGGACAGACAGTCGTTTTCTGGGTGGAATAAACGGCTCTTCAGACGGGCCATATCAGCTGGGCATGATCATGGATGCGATTGTCGCATCGGGCACGCTCGGCACAATAACAACCACGGGTCCCGCAGACGTTATTGGCCGGCAATATTCCGACATTGTTCAGGACATGGTCGACTGGTATGCATGGGCGCAGACCGACAGCGTTAATCATGGCAGCTGGGTATACACCCCCTACAACAATAGCGCTGGTTCCGTCGACAATTCCGCTGCTGGCTGGGCAGCTACTGGCGTCGTTGCCGCTGAAGACATCTTTGGTGCGACCGTGCCTGCGTGGTTAAAGATACGAAACGCAATTGGTCTCGAATTTTCCGATAATGAAAGTGATGTTGCCGATACGGACGGAGTCCATGGCTACAGAAGCAGTAATCCACTATGGGGAGCTTACGGCACTACCGGAGCGGCGATGGTACAAATGTCGATGAATGGTTTCGCTGCGACGACTTCGGCCGGCCCGGATGAGAGATGGGTGCGCAGTGAGAACTTGTTCAGACGCCATTTCGATGATGCGGCAGTCGGCAATAATTTCAAAAACTATTATTACGGCATGTTTAACTTCACCAAGGCGATGCGTACCGCAAAGCCGGCATCTGTGACCATTATTGGTAACCAGGTTGGCGCCGCTGAAGGCGGCATTGGCTGCGGACCGAGCGCGGCATGTGCACAAAATGGACCGCAACCCCTGGATTGGTATAACAATCCGGCATCGGGTCTGGCAGCGACGGTGACCAGCCACCAGGAAACGACCGGCGCTAATATTGGTCGATTTATCCCGCGTATCGGAAACAGTCATGGCACTCGTCAGGACAAACATGCGCAGCCATGGGCGACCCAAATACTGACACGAACGCTCGCCCAGGCTGGTCCGATTGCCGTCGGCAGTGCATCACCGAATCCGACGGGTGAGAACTTCCCGGTAACACTCGATCATTCACGTTCGTTTCATCAGGACCCAAATCGTTCGTTGGTGTTGTTTGAATGGGATATCGATAATGATGGCACCTTCGATATAAGCACGACGGAAATACAACCGGACCCGCCGCTCGGCGTGCCGGGAGGATATGACTGTAATGACGCTGGCAGTTTTCCGTGCTCACATACGCTTAATTTGCGAGTGACGGACGATGCTACACCAGCGGTGACCACCAATGATGTGGTCATCCTGGATCTGACCGTACCGCCGCATGCGCCTACGGCGAACGCGGGTGGACCGTACCTCATTTGCGTCGGCGATACTCTGACACTCGATGGCACTGCATCATTCGATATCGATGAGGGCACCAGGGAAGCCGGTGCGACGGAAGATGATCGCATTACTGCCTACGAATGGGAGCTTAACGGTGAGAGTCCGTTTGACTATGCTGAGGCGGTCGGCGACACGGCTCAGTGGACCTTTGATACGGTCGGCATATCGCCAATTGGTCTGCGTGTCGCCGACAATTCACTGCTGTCATACCCAAGTGCCGCGACTGCTAATCTGATCGATACAGACAATACGTTTGTTACTGTTGCGGATTGCGTCACCGCGGATCTGTCGGTGACGGCGAGTGCGAGCGGTTCGGATTTCATCATCCCGACGCAATTTACGACGACGGCAACGATTAGCAATGGCGGTCCTGACGATGTGACGCAGGTGGTCGTGGTTGCCAATCTGTCCAACCTGGCAGACCTTGTATCGATTACACCTGACATGGGTAGTTGTGCTGCGACGGGCGTCGTGATCGAAGATCAGGTGCAATATGAATGTGCCCTCGGCGACCTGGCGGCTGGGGCGACCGTGAATATTGTCGCGATCTTTGACGCCGATACTGAAGGCAGCGCTGATTTCGAATTTGCAGTTGATATTGATAGCGGTCCATTGGTGGATCTCGACGATCCAGATCCGAGCAATAACGTTTTCATGGTGACCATCACGCTTGTCGATGAGGTAGTCGTGGTCATTGTCGGCAAGGGCAATGGTACCGGCAGCGTCGGTGCGCTTGAAATCATGTTGCTGCTTGCAGCCGCAGGCATGGTCTTGATGCGTCGCAGACGTAGCTTTGCGGGAACGACATTTACGGCTCTGATCAGTGTTGGTCTGTTGATGATGATGACCATCAACAACACGGCTCAAGCTCAGGATGTCGGCCGGAAAGGCTTTTACATGGGCGTCGGCCTGGGGAAAACGGACACCAGTCTTAGCGCCAACGAATTTGGGACCGAGCTCGTCAACCTTGGTTACTCGGTCAGTAACGTATCCATTAATGAGGATTCGTTTGGCTATAAGTTATTCGCGGGCTATATGATTAACCAATACATTGGTGCACAGTTGGCCTGGCTGGATCTGGGGCAGCTCGAAAGCCAGTTCACGGCATTAGTGCCACCAAACCAGATCGACGATTTGCTGCGCGCCAGCACCAACTTGCTGCCGGGTCGCGGCAAGGGGGTTCTGGCGGATGTCGTGCTGCAATACCCGTTTTCGGATCGATTCGCTGTCTATGGAACATTGGGATTATTCCTGACGGAGCCGGAAACCACGCAAAAGGTACAAGGCGGTGGAACAGGTTCGGCGTCGCGTTCCGAAAGTGAGAATGATTTTGCGGCCAGCATCGGTCTGAGCATGTCTTTCGGCAGTATGGCCATTGCCAAAATCGGCTATGAACGATATGACATTGACGGGGTGTCAACAGATTTCCCGATGGCTTCCGTCCAGTTTTATTTCGGTGGTGGGAACTAGCCGCCATTCGAAAATCACGTTGTTCGAATGGCGGTGTTGAAAAAATTATGGATGGCTTTCCAACAGGATGTCAGGCCACCGCAAGACAGTAAAATGGGTATTGTAGAATATGGCGCTCGGCATATGGGTCACCTATGCAGGGCGTCTTTTTTTTGCAGTGCGCTTCTTCTGCCAGGCGTCGTCGCCTGGTCCATGGATGCGCCTGAACAGCGAGTGGCCGCCATCATTGCCTCTGGAAATAATTCAATGGTGCTGGTTGAGGACAGTGCTGGAAAGCAAAACTGGCATCGTGTCGGGGATTTCGTCGGTGACGCGCGAGTCGAGCATATTGATCCGGACTGGATCAGGCTCAGCACACCGGAGGGCGAGCTTCGCTTGTATCTCCGCGGTGACAAGTATGAGGAAATCGAGAAACAAACCGGTAGTCCAACTGAAGAGCCACCGCGTGAGGTCTCGAGAAATTATGACTTTCGCAATTTGATTTCACGGGTCGACACGGCTACGGCTGGTGTTGGAGCCGCATCGGAGCAAGCTCGTTCACGCAAGCTGAACGAAGTTTTTGATTTGGCTGAGCGCGCAAAGATTACAGCGATAAACAAAGTTGAGGTATCAACAGCAGCCGAAGCAGGCGCCGAACTGAGAGAACAGTTGCTGCAGAAAGGCGCCATCCGGATAACGGTCGACAATGCCTACACAAAGGTGTTGTACGTGTCGCCCGAACCGTAAACAGAGGAGCTAGCCGCCGTTCGACAAACTGAATTTTTCGAACGGTAGTATCATGGACGGTCTTTTCAGTAGGCAGCTAGTTCGTTGACGCCAATATGAGATTGAGCATTTCGTAGCCGCGAATGGGTGATTGTCCGGTACAACTAATCATCCGTTGTCCCGTTCCCTGTACATCATTATCGACCATGCATGCGATACTGCCGGTGCCACCATCCATGCTGAATTGACCGGTTGCAAAGCCGGAAGCAGGCTCGTTAATCGTGCCAAAAAGATCTGCCGTAAACGGTTGGCCGGCGGTGGCGCCCGTGGCAACATCCGCAACAACATCTCCCGAACAGACGCCTGCGGCACACGTGACCGCAACCGGCAATACATTCTGTCCCGAAATGGCACCACTGTCCGACAGAACACCAACATAGCTACCATCGTAGTCAGTTATCGATCCGATCGTTATTCGCGGCAAAGAGAGAAGCAGGAACCCGCCATCTTCATCTGCTGCAAACGCGTGGGCCATGACGGCGCCGGTGCTGGAGAAATAGATATCGGAGGTCGCCGTCCGCATTACGCCATCGTTACAAAAACCCGGTTCGAGGGTGGTTGTTCCCTGATCGGGGAATCCGGCCGACAATGCATACTGCGCATTCAGATCAGAGGTGCCGACCGAGTTGGTGAAGCCAAAGGTACCAAAGTAACTGCCCTGGGCTGATGTAGCGTCGTCGCTTGGGCGAGCTCGAACGTTAATCCAGTTGTTGCCCAAATCATTGGTGATGCACTCACCGCCCTGGATCATGGGAATCATGCGATCGTCACTAGTGCTTGCGGGGCTCAGGAATAATGCGTAGTCGGGAATTTCAAGCGCCCACAAAGAAGTTTCCGCCGCCGGTGCATCGATGCCACTGCTGGCGATGACGGTCATTTGCAGAAAACCGGCGGCCGTCGTCGCAAAGTCACCCGTAATGACCAGGTCACTCGCTGCGCCGACCACGGGGCTGCGCGTAATTTCGAAGGAACCATCATTATTCAGATGGTATTGCCAGTTGGAGCCAGGGCCGCTGTAACTTGACATGGGGGGGTTCTCAATTTGCGGTGCCGGCCCGCCCGCCACTGTGGCCTCAATTGAGCTTACGGTCTCATCCCCACACCCGGCCATGATTGAAAAAACCGCCAATACGGTTGAAGTCAGAATCCAGCGCGAGTTCTTGCCAGCAGAAAAAAACATGTCCAAATCTCCGAAAATTCACCGGTCGCGTAGACGCCGGGTAGTGACCACGGAGTATCGGGTCATTGCCGGATTGGGTTAAATGGAAGAGGTCACAAAATTGATAATGTGAGGGCGCGCTCATTCCAAACTGAGCACCCGGTCACACTCTGCGAGCATTTGCTCTCATGGGTGTCGGGCCGTCCTGGCTGTCTGTCGGTTTATTAGGCACGGAAGTGGTGTTTTTCCGCAATTTGCCGCAGCTCTCGATGACAGAGCTAATTGAATCAAGCACTTGCCGTTGATGGCACAAGGATTGCAGATGCTTTAAGGACAAAATAACAATCGGTTAAAAGAAAAGCCGCTCCTGCAATTTATGTTCGAGCCAGCCTGCAGGCTGGTTGTCGCGCATCCTCTGATCCATGGACGACTGCATATGATCTCAGCCAGGTTCCAATCCGTTCTTGTACGCAACGCCCTGCTCATTGCGGTTCTCGGTCTCATGCTGAGACTTGAAAACGCGGCTGCTGCCGAAGAGCCGCTCGACAATATCGTGGTGACAGGAACCAGAGTTACCGACCTCGAGTCCGAAATACCGAATGTCGCAACGGTGATTCGTCGTGCCGAAATAGAGGCACGCAATGACACGAGTGTTGCCGATTTATTGCGTAATGTCGCCGGCGTGCATGTAGTGCAGCCATCAGGCCAGGGCGGCGTAACGAGGATATTCCTGCGTGGAGGCGACCAAAACCTGACCATGGTCCTGTTGGATGGTATTCGTGTGAACAATTCTCTGGATAGCCGCGGGTCGGCCTTTGACTTCTCCGTGGTCAATCTGAACGATATTGAGAGAATCGAAATTGTGCGTGGACCGCAGTCGGCAGTGTACGGCTCCGATGCGCTGGCCGGCGTGATTAGTATTATTACGCGGGAGCCGACCGATGAACTGGGTGGTTCGCTGTTCGCGGAGATAGGCGCGGATGACTACTTTTCGGCGGCCGCGGATGTCTCAGGCGCCGTTGGCGACAGCGGTAATTTCGCGCTGCGCCTTGCCAGCAAAGACGATGGCGAACCGGTAACCGGAACCACTTTCGAAAGTGACTCCGTCACGGGTCGACTGTCGTTTGGTCGCGGCCAGCCATGGGATGTACGTTTGATAGGCACCTACTCGGATAGTGACGGCACGGCGTTTCCTGAGGACAGCGGGGGTTCAGAGCTGGCGGTTTTGAGAACGGTGGATACCCGATCCGCCCAGGACCTACGAATCGGCATGACAAGCCGGGTAATGTTGTCCGAGGCCTGGACCCT
>CAYUOY010000027.1:0-33208 GCA_964446495.1 uncultured Woeseiaceae bacterium
CATTACCCGTTTTCTGGTCGGTCGTGATGATCTGAGCATCGCGATTGCGCAGGCCTATGCGCACTTCGAGGATTTGCGAAAATCGCACCCTGAATTACTGGCACTCGATGAGGCAGACCAGGTAATCGCGATTCAGCAGAATATCGTCAACTTTTATGCCGCCGATGCCGTCAATCCTTATGTTGCCGCCGCTGCCAAGGGACCCTGGATTGTCACGCTGAAAGGTGCCGTCATTTATGATTGTGGTGGTTACGGCATGCTGGGTCTGGGACATGCACCGGACGTTGTGCTGGACGCCATGAACCAGCCGCACGTCATGGCAAATATAATGACGCCCGCCGTAAGCCAGATGATTTTTATCGAGCGTTTGCAACAGGAAATCGGCCACACCCGCGAGGGCGGATCGCCATTCTCGCATTACCTGTGCCTGAACAGCGGCTCGGAATCCGTTTCGATCGGGGCGAGACTTGCCGACGTCAACGCCAAGGAAATGACCTCTGCAGGTGGTCGCTATGCGGGCATGCCGGTTCGCGGACTGACGCTCAAGGGCAGTTTTCATGGCCGCACCGATCGCCCCGCCCAGTTTTCAGATTCCTCCATCGGCAGTTACCGCAAGTACCTGCGATCATTCGAGGATCACCGGCACCTGCTAACCGTAGAACCGAATGACCTTGGTGAACTTGATGCAGTTTTTCAGCAAGCTGCCGCAGACGGATTCTTCATTGAAGCGTTCTTCATGGAACCCGTGATGGGCGAAGGCGATCCGGGTCAGGCCATTACACCGGAGTTTTATGCCAGGGCCCGTCAGTTGACCGCAGATCATGGCAGCCTGTTCCTGGTTGATTCCATTCAGGCCGGGCTACGAACGCACGGCGTACTTTCCATCGTTGACTACCCGGGCTTCAGTGACCTGCCGGGACCGGATATGGAGACCTATTCCAAGGCGTTGAATGCCGGCCAGTATCCGCTGTCGGTACTCGCTATGTCAGATCGGGCGGCACATCTGTATCGCCGCGGCATCTATGGCAACACCATGACCAGCAACCCCAGAGCGCTGGATATCGCGGTCGCCGTACTGGACAACTTCGATCAGGACATACGACAAAATATTTGCGATCGTGGCGATGAGTTGATCAGCAAGTTTTCGGCCCTGGCCGATGAGCTGGGCGACGCAGTGACCAAGGTTCAGGGCACGGGCTTGTTACTGAGCTGCGAACTCCATGAGCGCTACCTGTGTTACGGCGCCGGCAGTACGGAGGAGTACCTGCGCAAGAAAGGCCTCGGCGTAATACACGGTGGTACCAATTCATTGCGTTATACGCCGACTTTCCTGATGTCATCCGACGAAGTGGACCTGGTCGTCTCGCTAACACGGGATGCATTGATGAACGGACCGACTGCGAATTGACAGCTTATTTCGCTCCTCGCAATTCCTGCCGGACATCCGTTTAAAATCAACCTGTTGGGTATATGGGCCCAGTCGCGGGTCGACTCCCTCCGACCCCTAACTTGAGGTATCCTTCTTCTCAGTCTTTCAATCGATGACCGGTCGGAAATGTCACCTCGCTTTGCCTGAACGTTCCGACATAACTCGTCGTCGCTCGCTTGTCTCAGGGAGAAGAAGATGGGTACATCTTGCAGATCGCCGCGGAACAATTTTGTCCGCAAGAGCCTCTATTTTGGCTGTGCACTACTTGCAGCGGCATCGTTTGCCGTAGCACAGGACAGCCCCGGCACGGAGAATGGCGAATGGCATTTTATCGGCGGTGACTCCGGTCACACCCGGTATTCAGCCCTCGATCAGATCGATGCCGGAAACTTCGAGGATATCGAAGAAGTCTGGACCTGGGATGGCGCAAGTTTCAATGCGGCCAGCGGACGATCAACGCCGATTTACGTTGATGGCATTCTTTATACGGTCGCGGGACCCCGCCGACATGTCGTTGCCATTGATGCGGGCAGTGGCGAGACCATTTGGACTTACCGCGAACCCACCACCGCGCGCTGGGCTTATTCGATGCGCAAGGACCACGGCAAAGGTGTTGCCTACGGAGAAGTGGATGGGCGTGGCGTCATCTATTTAATTTCGCCCGCTTTTTTCCTGACCGCATTGGACGCAAAAACGGGTGAGCCGCTTGAAGGGTTTGGCAAGCCGGTACCGGTTGAGGGCTTTCCGGACACCGGTGTCGTCGATCTCGTTGCCGATCTCGGGCATGAGTACGATGCCTACAATGGCATTGACCTGGAAACGGGTTACATCACTTCATCGTCGCCGCCGATCGTTGTGGGCGATGTCGTTGTCGTCGGTAATTCGGCCGAACAGGGTTACAACCAGTCGCGAATCGAGAATATTCCGGGCGACATTCTTGGTTATGACAAGAAAACCGGCGAGCTTTTGTGGAAGTTCGATGTCCTGCCCAAACCCGGCCAGTTCGGACACGACACCTGGGAGAATGACGCCTGGGAGTGGACGGGTGATATATCCTCCTGGGCACCGCTGTCGGCGGACCAGGAGCGCGGCATCGTTTACATACCAACCAACGGTGCGACACTGGATTTTTACGGTGGTTTCCGGCCTGGTGACAATCTGTTCAGTACCAGCCTGATTGCTCTGGACGTCAAGACCGGCAAGCGACTCTGGCATTTCCAGCTGGTGCATCACGATATCTGGAACTTCGACACACCGACCGCACCGGTGTTGCTCGATGTGAAAATGAATGGCGAGACCGTGCCAATAGTGGTGCAGGTGACGAAACAATCCTTCGCCTATACCTTCAACCGTGTGACGGGTGAACCTGTCTGGCCCATCGAAGAACGTGACGTGCCGGCCTCGCCTGTCCCCGGTGAACATTTGTCGAAAACGCAGCCCTTTCCGACCAGACCTGCCCCGTACGATAACCAGGGTTTGTCGGCGGATGACCTGATCGACTTCACGCCGGAATTGCGGCAGCGCATGCTGGATATACTGGAAGAATACGAATACGGGCCATTGTTCAACCCGCCCCTGCACCAGAAAAATGCCAAGGGCAAGAAAGCGGGACTCCTGTGCCCGGGTGATATTGGCGGCGTGAATATCGATGGCCCGGCGGCAGCGGATCCGACCACCGGCATCCTGTATGTCACCTCACGCAAGAATTGCTCCTACCGGATCCTCGCACCGGGCGAAATACGTGACGGGTTGCTGGAGGCGCCCACCGGAACGACGGTGTCCGACTACGTGGTCATCCCTGGCTACGGCCAGGTGCAAGGTCCAGATGGTTTGAACATGTTCAAGCCTCCGTACAGCCGGATCACCGCGATCGACATGAATACCGGTGATCACCTGTGGTGGATTCCGGTCGGCGAAACACCGGACAAGGTGCTGAATCACCCCGACCTCAAGGGTATGGACATCCCGAACACGGGCTATGGCGTGCCAGTCGCACCGATGACGGTGACCAGGACCCTGTTGATTTACGCCGCGAACGGCAGCGATGGGACCCCCTATTTGTACGCCGCCGACAAGGCAACCGGCAAGCCGTTGGGACGTGTCGAAGTGCCGGCCAAGAGTCGCTACGGGATGATGACCTACCTTCATGAAGGCAAGCAATACATCGTCCTGCAGGCCGGCTCAAAGCTGACGGCCATGGCGCTGTATGAGGAGTAGGAATACTTTGAAAATACGGGCGATAATTTTGAGGATGTTATTTCGCTCGCTTCCGGCATTGTTGGGATTGAGTCTTGCTGTGGCTGCCGGGGCCGAACCACGAACAATCAACGACAGCATCTACAGCAAAGACCAGGCGAAAATTGGCAAGCAGCTCTACAAAGACAACTGCATTGCCTGTCACGACAAGAAATATTTCCGGCCGGTTCTCAAGGCGTGGAACGGGCAGTCGCTCAGTGTACTGTTTGCTGTCATGAGCGCCTCCATGCCCGAGAGCAACCCCGGGTCGTTGCCGGAGAAAGATTATGTCGACATCCTGGCCTACATACTGTCACTAAGTCGCTACCCGACCGGTGACACGCCGCTTGTGCACACCAATAACGCGCTGGAAGAGATAACTATTTCGGCGCGCAATTGACGACTTTCGGTTTCAATGGAAATCATTGGCGATGAGATCGCATCGGGCATTACGTCCTGCGCAACGCGCTTTGCCCCGTACGATCAATAGGGCTATGCTGGCTCACAGCAAGTTTCGAAAAGTTTTATGATATCTGTCGGGGCAATGCCTGAGACACAACAGACAAATTGGTAATAAAACCATCTGGGGGGATAGACAAATGTCAAAAATGAGTGGGCTCAACCGTCGAGCATTTCTGAAGGGTGCCAGCATGACCGCATTGGCCGGCGCAGTTGGGACCGGCGCCACCGTTGCCAGCACTGCTGCGGCAGCTGCGACGACCGGGATGGTAAACGGTAAATACGATTTCGATACACCCTACAGTCGCATTGGTACCGACTGCGTCAAGTGGGATAGCCAGATCGCTCTGTTTGGCGACAAAGTCAAAGTCGGTATGGGCATCGCCGACATGGACTTCCGCGCGGCACCCTGTATCGGCGAAGCCATGGCCGAACGCATGAAGCACGAGAACTGGGGTTATCTGAGTTCGGAAGCCTACGCAACGTTCCGCGAAGTCATCGCGGAATGGAACCTCGACCGCTATGGTCTGAAAGTCGATCCCCACTCAATCGTGATTGCCACCGGCGTACACCCCGGCTTGATGGCCACGCTCAATACATTTTCACCGCCAGGCAGCAAAGTGTTGTTGATGACACCGACATACAACGGTTTCTATTCAGACCTCAAGAATACGCGGACGCTTAAGAATGAAAGCGAGATGATCTTTGAAAACGGGCGTTACAGCGTTGATTGGGACGATCTGGAAGCACGGATGACGCCGGACACGCACTCGATGTTGCTGTGCAACCCGCAAAACCCGACCGGCAATGTCTGGTCCCAGGAAGACCTGCTGCGCATTGGTGAACTTTGCCTGAAGCACCAGGTTGTTGTGCTTGCCGATGAAATTCATGCCGACTTTGTACGCGGCGGCGTGACCTATACACCGTTCGCAAGCTTGCCCGACAAAGCCATTGTCGATAACAGCGTGTCATTTAAGGCGATCACCAAGACCTTCAGCATGCCCGCCTCGAAAAACGCGTACTGGTTTTCAACCAACCCGGTCATGTTGGAGCGCATCAAGATAAACCACAATGCGGGTATCAACACACTGGGCGTCGTCGCCAACACAGCTGCGTACCAACACGGTAAAGAATGGATCGATCAACTGCTGCCGTATCTTGACGCCAACCACAGCTACGTCGAGGACTTCATCAAAGAAAATATGCCGCAGGTTGGTTACACCAAAGCTCAGGGCACTTTTCTGAGCTGGTTACACTTCGATGGCATCATGGATGACGTTGGCGTGGTGGAAAAATCAGCCGCAAGCCAGATGACCGATAATCCGATGACCGAAACGGAGGTGTTCGAATCCTGGCTGGTTGAAAATTCCGGCGTACAACTGAACGATGGCGAGGGTTATGGCAAGGGCGCCGAGCGCTGCATGCGCATGAACATCGGTTGCTCCCGAGAGGTACTCGGCACCGCGCTCAAAGGCATTGCGAGCGCGTTGCGAAAAGTCTAAGAGAGTTGGTTCGGCGACTTTTCGAGACGGCACGGCCTGACTTTGCGCGAGGCGCTTAGTCAGTCCTGCCATCGAGAAAATCCAGTGCCGAGATCATGATTTGGGTTTTAGGCAGCTCGTGCCCGCCGCGTTGAATTATCTTTAGCCAGGTCTTCTCAATCCCTGCTTCTTCGTATTGTTTTTGCACCGAAAGGGCGACCCATCGATTCTCATCTTTGGAACCCACGATAAAGGCATAACGGTTAGCCTGCATCGCTGCGATCTGCTGCGGTGGTGCCTCTTCTGCCCACGGCTCTGCGCCACCCATATAGATGGCACCGTGGAACAAGGTCGGATACATAGAAGCGACCATACCGGAGACGCGTGCACCACCGGAAAAGCCGGACAAGTAAATCCTTGATTTGTCGATCTCATAGTTCAGGTCGAGCATCGCCGGCGCTAGAATCGCGTAGCCGATTCGCCGCGGAACCGGCACTCGGTTTCCGGATCGATTGGCCGCAACCCAGATCAGATTGTGCGACTTCAGGAACTTCGCCCAACGTCCCGGTATTCGCCCGAACTCGCTGGGGCTGATGTACACAAGAATGCCCGCCGGCCTTGCCGGATCGTAATTCTCAGGGACCACCACTTCCCATTCGATAGGCTCGTCCGGCTGCACCAGGCTGCTGAAACTCTCTGCACCATCTGCACCGAGTATCTCGATCGCGCTGCCGGTCAGCTCAAATGCCCCGGTCCGAGACTCACGCGCCTCTTCGGCACAAAGCGACCCAACACCTATAACCACAAACAGCAGGCCCAGGATCGCTCGCACAATCATGCTCAATCCAACCCCCATACGCGCCCCACGACCATCCTCAAATACTAACAGTCTGTTGAATGCATATTCCACGTGATCACGGTCAGCGATTCCACACCATCCCGGCCATTTTTTAGGCCCGGAAAGGGTGTGATTTTGGGTGATTTTGGGTGTGATTTTGGGGACACCCATCAATTGGGTGATTTTGGGGACACCCATCAATTGGAGGGGGGATTTTGGGGAGGTAATTTTGGGTAATTTTGGGGACACCCATTAATTCACGCAGAAACGGGGGACGTCCGTTTTTATGGGTGTCCCCAATTAGGAGAGCCCATTGACGCAGAAACGGGGGCGCCCATTTTTATGGGTGTCCCCAATTAAGAGGGCCCCCATTTTTATGGGTGTCCCCAATTGAGAGAGCCCGATTCGCTATGCGAAACGGGCGCGCTATGGTCGGCGCGTAGCATAAATATTGGCGTACACTTCGGTGGATTGCGCACCTGATATGTCCTTGAGGGGAGTTCACGAAAATGAAAAATGTCACAGCGATGGTGAATTTAGTCGGCCTGACCCTGATCGGCTTCAGCCTTTCGGCATGCTTGCCAGAATCAGGATCGACGAACGGGGCGGATGAATCGGTTGGTAAAAACCGTGTCATCGCGGCCGGACCGGGTACGACAGACGGCCAGTGGGAATTCCTGGGAGGCGATGCGGCACATACCCGTTATTCGCCCGCTGATCAGATCACTGCAGACAATTTCGAGGACCTGGAAGAAGTCTGGGTTTGGGATGGAGCCAGCTTTAACGCCCGAAGCGGGCGATCTACACCGAGTTACATTGACGGCACTCTGTATACGGTAGCGGGAGCGCGTCGTTATGTCACCGCACTGGATCCGGCCAGTGGCGAACTCCTGTGGTCCTACGGCGAGCCAAAAACCGGTCGCTACGAGTACTCGATGCGCAAGGACTACGGTAAAGGCGTGGCCTATGCCAATATCGATGGACGTGGCGTCATCTATATTTCGTCCCCTGCCTTTTTCCTGACCGCGCTGGATGCGAAGACCGGCAAGCCACTGGAAAACTGGGGCACGCCCGTCCCCATTGACGGTTTTCCGAAAACCGGCGTCGTCGACATGCTCGCTGATCTCGGGCACGACTATGATCCCTACGAGGGTCTGCCGCTGGAGACGGGGTACATCACTACCTCCTCACCACCCATTGTGGTGAACGGCGTCATCATCGTCGGCAACTCTCACGAACAGGGTTACTACCAGTCCCGAATCGAAAACGTGCCCGGTGACATCCTGGGATACGATGCGAGAACCGGCAAATTCCTGTGGAAATTCAATGTTATTCCGCGACCCGGCGAGTTCGGCCACGACACCTGGGAGAACGACGCCTGGAAAATAACCGGAGACGTATCGTCATGGGCACCGATGTCAGCCGACCTCGAGCGCGGCATCGTTTACATACCGACCAATGGTGTCACCATTGATTATTACGGCGGATTCAGCCCCGGTGACAACCTCTACAGCACCAGCCTGATCGCGCTGGATGTAAAAACCGGTAAGCGCGTCTGGCATTACCAGCTCGTCCATCACGACATCTGGAATTACGACACGCCAACCGCGCCTGTGCTCCTTGACGTTGTAATTGACGGGAAGAAAACACCGATCGTCGTACAAACGGCCAAGCAGAATTTTGCCTACACTTTCAATCGTGAGACGGGCGACCCGATCTGGCCGATCGAAGAGAAGCCGGTACCCGCGTCGGATATCCCGGGCGAAAAGCTCTCCGAAACACAGCCGTTTCCAACCCGCCCCGTTGCCTACGGCATGCAGGGACTCGTTGAAGATGATTTGATCGACTACACGCCCGAATTACGCGCGGCAGCCATCGAAATCCTGAAGAACCACAAAATTGGTCCATTGTTCAATCCGCCACTGCATCGCGATAATGATCAGGGCTACCGGGCCGCCTACTGGTGCCCCGGTGACGGCGGCGGTACCAACATTGACGGTCCTACCGTCGCCGATCCGGAAACCGGCATTCTCTATGTCTCCACGAAGAAAGCATGCTCTTCGCGCATCATCGTTTCCGGCGAGGAGCGTGACAAGAACATTGAGGCACCCACCGGTGCCACGTTTTCCGATTATGCATCGCTTCGCTCGGACCAAGTCCGGGGCCCGGACGACCTGCCATTGTTCAAACCGCCTTACAGCCACATCACGGCAATCGACATGAACACCGGCGACATTCTGTGGAAGCTGCCGATTGGTGAGACGCCGGAACGATATAGCAATAACCCGAAGCTTGAAGGAATCGAGCTGGGAGATACCGGCACCGGCAGAAACGCAGTCATGGCGGTCACCAAAACCATGCTCATGTATACCAGCACCGCCGCCGACGGAACACCAATGCTGTTTTTCGTCAACAAGAAGACCGGTGAGACGCTGGGCGGGGTTGAGGTCGACAATCCAACTAACTACGGCATGATGACTTACCTGCATGAAGGCAAGCAGTATGTCGTATTGCAGACGGGAGCCAAGCTGACCGCGTTGGCACTTTATGAAGAAGGCGAAGCCACCACGGATCACTAGCAGCCTGTTGAAAACTCCCGTTTCCCGACAGGCCGTGTATGGCACAGGGATTCAACGATGTGTCGGACGGTGGCGGCACATCACGTATTGAATGGCGGGGCTATTGATTCGAATGGATCATAGCCCCTGTATTCAGCGACGAACATCACAGTCGAGATTTTGGCGGTCGACAACCACCCCGGGTAGCACCCCGGTTGGTTCGCCATCACTAATGACGGCGACGCCATTCACCAGAACATACCGAACACCACTCGCCAGGGCGGTCGGGTTCTCGAAATTCGCGAGCGGCAGGTAATTCTCTATGTCGATGATCACAACGTCGGCTTTCCTGCCTGCTTGCAGATAGCCTCGATCGCACAGGTTGAAGGTATCGGCGACCAGTCCTGCGCTTCGGTAGACGAAATGTTGCAGCGAAAAAAGTCCCGCCTCAACCACCATGTCCTGGTAAACCTTGGGGTAGGTCGCGTATTTTCGCGGGTGGCCCTCTGAGCCATCCGACCCGGTCATCACCCAGTCCTGCAGGGCAATGGCTTGTATGTCAGGCAGTTTCATCACGAATGAGGCAATGGATGGATCGCCTTCTCGCACTACCTCGATTGCTGCATCGAGTGAATCCCGCTCCATTTTCGCGGCAATATCAGCCAGTGTCATGCCACGCCATTCACTGTCGGCACCAGTGACCAGCATCGCGTCAGGACCACCTCGGCGCCAGAGATTTTTTTGCATTTCCTTGCGGATGCGATCCTTCAGGTCGCTGTTTTGGAGGCGGGCAAACATCGCTTCCGCCGAATCAGCACGCACCCAGCCGGGAATAAGTGTGGCACTGAAACGAGTGCCGGACGCCTGGTAAGGGTATTGATTCGCGGTTACATCAAGGCCCCGCTCTCGCGCCGCTGTGATCAGTGCAATGACATCACCACTTTGACCCCAGACCTCACGGCCGAGCGCTTTCAGATGCGATATATGCACCGGAATTTTCGCTTCTTCAGCGATCGTAATGGTCTCTTCGACGGATGCGAGCAGGCCAATTGAATAGGCGCTTTCATCCCGCATATGGGTGTCGTACACGCCACCATACCGGGCCGCAATCCCGGCTAACGCCACCACTTCATCCGTCGTCGAGAAACTTCCGGGCGTGTAGTAGAGTCCCGTCGACAATCCAACCGCGCCCGCACGCATTTCTGCCGCCGTCAATTCCAGCATCTGCCGGAGTTCAGTTTCTGAGGGCGCGCGATTCTCCAGACCCATCACTTTTTCCCGGATGCCGCCGTGGCCGGCAAAGAAGGCCGTATTGGTACCGATCCCCTGCGCACGCAACAAATCTAATGTCGCGTCCCGGTTGTCGACCCCATCCCCGTCACTCCCAATGAAGACGGTTGTGACGCCCTGCATCAGGTAATTTAGATTGAGGTTGCGATCAGCATCCGCAAGGTCTGACCCGGCATGCGTATGTGGATCAATGAATCCAGGCACGACAATCCGTCCCGACGCATCAATTGTTCTGTCTGCCGTGGCGTTCATTGCGGCATCCATTGACACAATGCGATCGCCATCGATGCCGATATTGGTTTGCCGTGCCGGCACCGTTTCGCCGTTATACACGCTACCGTTTACGATCAGAATGTCATAGTGAGTCACCGCTGGCTGTCGCGATTCCGAGCACGATGCCAACAGCACGAAACCTGAACACGTGATGCACAAGGCTGTTCGACAGGACCGAAAAAGGCGCATGCTTATCTTTCGCAACATCGATTACTACCTCGAATTCCCAATCGCCGCCGCGACGGCGTCGCCCGTGGCACAAGCCAGTGTCCAGCCGAGCGACCCATGCCCTGTATTCAGGAACAGGCCGTCGATCTTCGTCGGTCCGACGCAAGGACGACCGCTCGGTGTCACCGGCCTGAATCCGCCCCACGGATGTTTTTTCGCGGCCGCATAATTCGCCGCCTCAGGTGCCAGTTGCTGAGCAATATCCAGCAGGGACGATAGGCGGTGTTCGTCGCGTCGGGTGTCAAAACCCACGAAATCGGCAAACCCCGTTATGCGAATACTATCGTTAAGTCGGCTATGCAGAAATCGATGCTTTAGATTGGTGACGCTCATGATCGGCGGGTACCGCCCCAACGGCAGGGTCACACTGTAGCCCCGCACCGGGTAGATCATGGGGTCAATGCCATGCGGTCCCAATAGCCGGGGACTCCACGAACCCAGGCATACGACCGCCGCATCCGTCTTGAGCGTTTCTTTCGTGGTAACGAGTCGGTGTAGCCGCCCGTTTTTTACTTCCAGATGCTTAACTTCTTCATCCAGTCGCAACCTTACGGAACGATTTTCCAGCAACCATCGGCTCAATCCTTGGGTAAATGCATGCGCGTCACCCATCTGATCGTGCTCGGCATAAACGGCACCGGCGAAATCATGTCGTGTATGCTCAAGTGATGGTTCCTTTGTCAGCACTTCGTCTCTTGTAAGCACTTGCGTTTCACATCCATGCTGCCGCTTCAACGCCGCCTTTTTTTTTGCTGCCTCGCAATCATTCTTCGTCCCAAGCAGGATCAGTTTGCCGACCGTTTTGCAGTCGAACTCCAGCGCCAGCTTCCGCCGCAACGGCTCGATCAACTCCGCTGATCGTAAAGCGATTTTGAGGACGGCCACCGTATTCGCGGTCGCTTTGGCCGTCGTGCATTGACTGAGAAAGCGGATGCCCCAGGGAACCATCATCAGGTTGCGTACAATGCGGACCCGAATGGCAGGATCGAGGCCCAGCAGCAGCGAGGGCATTTTCAGAACGAATGCCGGACTGGCAAGCGAATCCGTATAGCTGTACGACAGCTGCCCACCATTCGCATACGAGGTCTCTGCCGCCACGGCCGAGGCCCGATCGATGATCGTCACCGCATGACCGCGCTCGGCGAGATAGTACGCCGTGGTAACACCAATGACGCCTGCACCCAGTACAGCGACTCGCATCAGAAAACCTCAGTCTCGCTGCAGCTGATTTTTCGGGCGGCCTGCGACCAGCGTTTCAGACCTCGCCCGGATGATAGGTACTCGTCGCCCGCTTTTCGACATCTTCACGGTAATAGGCCACATCCTTGAATTCACGATCCACGTAACGCTGTGCCTGATCATTGAAATGCGGGGATTTCGGATCGCCGCTTTGACCGCCGGCGAGCATTGTTTTTGCTCTCACCTTGTCACCGAATTCGACCACAGCGACGAAGCTGTTGCCAGAGGTGCCATAAATGCGTTTCGTGCCCGGGTACCGCCTGGCACCGAACGATGCAAGCGCTCCCCAGCGACCCGAAGCGAAACCAACCGCCAGGCTGGGCGCAGCATCGTCGTGTGGCTGCTTGATATCGCCCGTCAGTCGCTGGAACCGGTTGACCTCACCCCAGGCTGTATTCCACTGCCCGAAGTCGGCCTCAAGCGCGACCACCGTGGCGGCGAAAATACCAAGTCGCTCGTCGTACGGGGACCCGCTGCCGAAATAATTGATCAGATCGATGCCACGCAATCCATCAGGATTCTCACCCACCTCGCCATAACGCAAGCCGTAAAAATGCGCCAGCGTCATTGCGACTGAATCGCTCGCCGTCATTCGATCCCAGTCTCTAAGAACCTCTATTGCACCGGCCAGTTGCGGATAGTCGGCCCCTGACTCGTCGTATGCCTGCACCAGTCCCGGAATGAGTTTCTCGAACCCGGGCAGGTAGGGGTCGTAGGCAAGATCGAGCAATTTATCCAGCGTCAATCCGGATTGACCGGTCAGAACACGCACTGCATGGATGCCACGGAACGTCTCCGCATCAGGTGCCATGTACACCGGATAGTCCTCGCGTTTCGGACTGAAGTCAGGACCGGCAGCCGTAAACGGGGTCGAGTTGCAATTTTGCAGCCAGCCATTCTCGGGATTCAGTACCGTAATAATCTCATCGACCGTATGAATGCCCTGCCAGTCGGTGTCCGGATTGCTGCCATCAACCGGCTTTGAAAAATCGAAACGGGTATCGCGGCGGGGCACAAAATTGCCGTGGTAGTAGGCGATGTTGCCCTGCGAATCTGCGTAAACGGTATTGTTGGATGAATTGGTACGAATGTTCATCATCTCGCGAAACTCGTCGTTGCCACTGAGCTTGGTGCGTACGTACGACTGCTGCAGTGCATTGACCGGGTCCCAATTAAGTTTTGTGACCACCCACTTGCCATCCAGCATATGCGTCACCGGACCGTGGTGCGTGTGATACATCGGGAAGGTTCGCTCCGACAAACCAGAGCCGTCTTTGTATTTCAGTGTCACCTCGGAAACTTCAACCGGTCGGATCTCGTCACCGTAGCGGTAAACCAGCTTGCCGTCCTGCTCGAATATGTCTTCAATGAAATCGTCCATAAAGTCCAGACGAGTCGAGGTATGCATCCAGCCGGTATTCTCGTTAAAGCCCTGGTAAACGAAAAACTGTCCCCACGTCACCGCGCCATAGGCATTCAAGCCCTCCTCACTCACGACATGCACTTCGCCGCGAAAATAGAAGGAGGTATGTGGGTTGATCAGCAACATCGCATTGCCTGATTCCGTCAACTCGCCGGAAATGGCGAATCCGTTTGAACCCTTGGGTTCCGCGAACTCGACCAGCCGTGCCTGAGTTTCGCCGGGAACAGCTACCGATTCTCCGGAACCGTAAAAGGCGGCGATGCCGTCCACATCAATTTGCTCAATATCGCCACCGATTGACCCTTCGCTGAAAAACATCGGCATCCACGGCTCAAAATGGGTTAGCAGTTTCGGCGTCACTTCCGGGTGTGTCGCGAGATAATAATTCAGGCCGTCTGCCCAGGCATCGCAGAGTGCTTTGAGCCAGTCCGGCGAAACGTCATAGGCCGCCTTCGCTTCATCGACTGTCATGTAGAGACGCGCGCGCAAATCGCTGAAGATGGCTTCTTCCCCATCGACTTCAGCCAGACGCCCGGTTGCCCAGATGTAATTGCGCTCGATACGATTGAAGTCATCCTCCGCTTGCGCATACAACAACCCGAATACGGCGTCCGCATCGGTCTTTCCGTAGATATGTGGCACGCCGAAGTCGTCACGAATAATAGTGATGTTCTGCGCCCGAACCGCCAGTCGATCTGATTCAGGACTGTTCGCTTCCTCCGCCTTTTGTGTACAGGCACTCAATGCCAGCAGGACCAGCAACAGGGTTAATCGGCGAATGACATGGTTCATGTGAACGAATCCTTGGTTTTAGATGCCCAAAATCGGGCCGTAGTAAATAGTATCAATTCGATGCATGCTCGTCAGAGCGATCCGGGCCAGCAGCCGCCGTGGCCCGCAGGTTGTGTGGCGAACGAAAGTGAATGTAGACCAGCACCATGACAATGTAGATGAACACCAGCGCCCAGCCGCCACGATCAATATCCGAGAATGACAATGCCCCCTGCACCAGCAGCACACAGACACCGATGACGCAGATAATTCTCAGCCGCCGGTCGCTCATTCTCATTTGTGCCTGGGCGAAAACTTGTGGCAGACGTTTCGCGAACAGGAATGCCGCCAGCAGTGGAATCAGGTCGTAGACGAAAACCAGGCCGCCACCGAGCATGATGATGTAGCGCAGGTCTTTTCCCGCCAGTATCGGAATCGAGCCGAAAATCAACAGGAACGTGAGCAGTATGTGTGGCGTGTTGAAGCGCTTGTTCACTACCGCGATGCCTTTCGGCAGCCAACCGTCTTCGCAGGCGATCATGACCGACTTGGTGGCCCAGGTGAAGGTCGAATTGATGCTGGTGGCCAGGGCGAATAAACCAGCACCGATAATGAAGGCCAGATAAACCGGGGCCGGCAATATGGCTTTGGCTACTTCAGCAAGAGATTTTCCAGCCGTCTCCTCGACCGGCAGAATTCCCACGGCAACGATTGAGACCAGCGCGAAAAAAACCGCAGCCAAAAGGGTACTGTAGATAATCGCACGCGGCAGATCATGCTGCGGATTTTTCATTTCACCACCGAGCTCCGAAATATACTGCGCACCGCCGGTGGAAAACGACAACACAACACAGGCCAGCCCGAAGCCATACCAGCCATTGGGAAACAACTGCTCCGCCGTCGAAAAATGACTGTAGTCGACCTCGCCCAGGCCGAAGAAGATCAGTGAGGACAGTCCACAAAGAAGAAAGATGATCATGATCTTCTGTACCGCCGCCGCCTGCTTGACGCCGAACAGGTTGACGAGATAGAAGACAACGAGGATACCCAGCGCGATGGGCCGGACATCCAGCCCCGGTATCAATGCCACCGCGTACTGGGCGAAACCCAAAGCGAACAATGATATGAGCACATGGGTCACGAGCAGGACCGCAAGATAAAAGAAACCGGTCCTGGGTCCGAGAATACGTTTGCAATAGACGTACAGACCGCCGGTGGCAGGCATCGCCGAACCCATGAACGCGACCGGGATCTGCTTGATGATGGAGAGCGTTGCCGACAGGACAAAAGCGATCGGTATGGCATAGGCCGTAAACTCGATGCCGATGCCGATCAACACCATGATTCCGGAACCGATCACCTGACCCAGCGCGATGGCGAAAACATCCCAGAAACTCAGCGACCGTTTAAGTTTCATCGAGGTTTGTCCTGGTGAGTCGAGCCGTGATCAGATTAGCGCCAGCGCTGCATCGAAGTCTGCCATCAGGTCACCGGGATCCTCAAGTCCGCTGGACACGCGGATCATGCCCTGCGTAATACCCATCTGCAGGCGCTCTTCATCGGGGATGTCCAGGAACGCCATTGAGGCAGGGATCTGCGTTGTCGTCCGGACGCCACCAAGGCTGGCCGCAAAACAGGCAAGCTCCAGATGGTCGAGCACCTTGAGGGCAGAGTCCACATCACCCACGTCGAACGTCAGCATGCCGCCAAACTTCGGCATTTGCTCTAGCGCAATGCCATGTTGTGGATGCGACGGCAAACCCGGATACCAGACCTTGTTCACCTTCGGATGTTGCTCGAAATGTTTTGCAAGAACCATGGCTGTCTGACATTGTTTTTCGACTCGCACGCTCAAGGTCTGCAAACTGCGCAGCAGGAGCCAGGCGTTGAACGGCGACAGCGGTGCACCCCATTTCACCATCGTATTCCAGCGTATCTGCTCCATGAAATCCTCCGGCAGCAGACCGGACTTCATGCAAATTACGCCGCCAATTGCATCACTGTGACCGCCAATGAATTTGGTCGCGCTTTCCACCACGATATCCACGCCATGTTCGAGGGGTCGCATGACGTAGGGGCTGGCAAACGTATTGTCGCAAACGGCAATGATGTCGCGTTCGTGAGCAATGTCGGCCAAGGCCTGAATAGCCGCCACTTTCATGGTTGGGTTCGCGATCGTCTCGAAATACAGGACCCGGGTGTTGTCCTGGATAGCGGCACGCACCGCCTCAAGATCGGACGTATCGACGAACGTCGTCGTGATTCCATAGTCGGTCAGACGATGATCCAGCATCTCGTGAGTGGAACTGTAAGTCGTCCAGTCACAGACAATATGATCACCGCTTTTCAGAAGACCGAACAACGAAACGGAGATGGCGGCCATTCCGGAGGCCGTCGCAAGACAGGCATCGGCGCTCTCGACCATCCGCATCTGCTCCTCAAGCTGATACTCGGTCGGATTGCCACAGCGGCCGTAAATATTAACGGCTTTGCGTTCACCGTCGACCACACGCTGGTAGACCTCGGCACCGTACTGAAAACTTGATGACATGAACAAGGGAGCATTGATCGAGCTGGTCCCTTCGTCCGGTGGGTAATATACGGTCTTGCTGTCGAAATGGAGCTTTGCTTTCTTTTCCGGAGTCACGTTCCAACCTCTCAGGCATTGAATTCATACGCAGTAGTGCGTACTGTTACAAACAAATGTTTATGAAGCAAACATAAGTTTGGTGTTAACTGATCGCGAACAACAAATCCTGACATTGATCCGGGCCAACCGCCTGATTTCGCAACACGCGATCGCGGCGCAACTCGGCATCAGTCGTTCGGCTGTGGCCGGACACATCATGAATCTGACCGCCAAAGGGATCATCCGGGGCCGCGGCTACGTCATCAGCGACGAACCCTTCGTTGTTGTTGTCGGCGGCGCCAATATGGATATCCACGGTACACCCGACGCCGCACTGCGACAGCATGACTCCAACCCGGGGACCGTGCAATCGTCACCGGGTGGCGTGGCCAGGAATATCGCCGAGAACCTGGCACGCCTTGGCGTCGATTGCCGCCTGATTGCCCCGGTGGGCAACGATCATCACGGCAAACTTTTGCTGCAACAGGGACGCGAAGCGGGTATCGATATGCGTAACATGCTGCAAATCGACTCGGCCAGTACGTCCACCTACCTGTCAATCCTGGATCACTGTGGCGACTTGGCGCTGGCAATATCCGATATGGCCATTCTTGACGAACTGAATGCAGATCAGTTGCGAACTCACGAGAAGATGCTGCGACAGGCTACGATGATTGTTGCCGATACCAACCTGACCGACGATGCGCTCGCCTACCTCACCGGAACCTTTGCCGAGCAGACCCTTTTTGTCGATACCGTTTCAACGACGAAAGCCGTGCGAATAAGACCCTATTTGTCCGCAGTTCACACCTTGAAACCCGGGCTTATCGAGGCGGAGGAAATTGCCGGCATCAAAGCTACCACTGACGATCAATTGCCGACGCTGGCACACTGGTTTCACCAGCAAGGTGTGAAGCAACTCTTTATTACGCTTGGCGCCCGCGGTGTCTTCTACAGCACTGGCGAGCAGCAGGGCATCGAGAAATCACCCACTTCAACCGATCAGCCAATCAATGCCGGCGGCGCCGGCGACGCGTTCATCGCCGGCCTGGCGCGAGCATGGCTGGGTCAATGGCCTCTGCTACGGTCAGTCCGATTCGCAATGGCCGCTGCAAAATTGACGCTCATGCATGGCGCGACAATCAATCCGGACCTGTCGGAAAAAACGGTGCAACGAATTTATGAGCAAGACCATGCCGCCTGAAACATACAACCACTACCTGGATCTGCAGCCGGACGTGGAGATCGCTCTCAGGGAGAGCAAACCCGTTGTTGCACTCGAATCAACCATCATCTGTCATGGCATGCCTTATCCGCAGAATGTCGAAACCGCATTGCAGGTCGAGAAGATCGTGCGTGAGAACGGCGCGATACCCGCAACAATCGCCGTACTCAAGGGTCGCCTGAAAGCGGGACTGACCAGCGACGAGATTGACTATCTCGGTCAACACGGCAAGAACATCGCCAAAGCCAGCCGGCGGGATCTCCCCATGATCGTTGCAGGGCAGCAAGACGCCGCCACCACCGTCGCGTCAACGATGATCATCGCAGGAATGGCCGGAATCAGTATCTTCGCCACCGGTGGTATCGGCGGTGTGCACCGTGGCGCCGAAAAGTCCATGGACATTTCCGCCGATCTTGAAGAACTGGCACGCACCAATGTCGCCGTCGTATGTGCGGGCGTTAAGTCCATTCTCGACATCGGCCTGACACTGGAATACCTGGAGACCCAGGGCGTGCCGGTTGTAGGCTATCGAACTGACACCTTGCCGGCCTTTTACTGCCGCCACAGCGGTTTCCCGGTTGATAGCAATCTACAGCAGCCGCAAGACATCGCCAGGGCCTTGCGGGCCAAGTGGGACATGGGAATCGAGGGGGGTCTGGTCATTGCCAATCCGGTGCCTGTCGAGCACGCGCTCGACGCCAGCGAAATAGATGCCGTCATTGATGCGGCGCTGCGCGAGATGCAGGAGGAGGGCATTACCGGCAAGGACGCGACTCCGTTCCTGCTTTCCAGGATTGCCGCAACCACGGGTGGGCGCAGCCTGGCGGCCAACATCGAACTCGTTTTCAACAATGCGCAACTCGCCTCGCAGATTGCCGTCGAATACAGTCACTTGGCAAGACCTCCAATGCGGTACAAGCCGTGACCACAACCATTCCAAGCGTCGATCTGTCGGCATTTCGCAGCGGCAATACAAGCGAGCGAAATATCATTGCCAAAGAGGTCGACGAGATATGCCGCTCTATCGGATTTCTGATCGTAAGGAATCACGGGGTCGATGCAGACATCATTAGTCGAGCCTGGTCGGTCGCGCTGGAATTTTTTGAACTGCCACTGGAGAGGAAACTGCTCGTTCACTCCAGCGACCCGGCCTGCCCACGTGGCTATTCTCCGCCGTTATTTGAAACCCTGGCCAAATCGCGAGGCATTGATACGCCGCCAGACCGAAAAGAAACATTCAGCAGCGGGGCACTGCGTGCGCCCAAGCTGAGTCGGGACTACCCGGATTTTGATTTTTTCTATGGATCCAATAACTGGCCAACCGAACCGAATGGTTTCCACCGTGCATGGGTTGACTACTATTATTCGATGGAACGACTGGGCGCTTCCGTCATGCAAATGTTCGCGGCGGCGCTGCAACTGCCTGTCGAATATTTTTCTCGCTTTCATACGCATCATATCAGCGCTCTGCGAGCTAATTATTATCCGGAGAATAGCGCTAGCCCTTTACCGGGGCAGAAACGAGCCGGCGCACACTCCGACTACGGCAGCGTCACAATTCTCCGGCCGGACCCGAACGTAGGAGGTCTTGAGATCAGATTGCCGTCAGGAGAATGGCTCGCCGCCCCCATGCTCGAAGATACCTTTGTGATCAACATCGGCGACATGCTGGCACGGTGGACCAATGACCGCTGGGTATCCACATTGCACCGTGTCGTCAATCCGGAAAATGGCGCTGGCCGACGACAATCTATCGCGTATTTTCAGGTGCCCAACTTCGATGCCGAAATTCGCTGCATCCCGACTTGCGTTGCCGAGGGAGAGACCGAAAAGTATTCACCTGTCGAGGCCGGACCCTATCTGATGAATCGTTTTCGCTCGACCGTCCAGGCGGATTTTGCAGTAGACTGATTCGAACCACACCAAGAGAGGCGCGTATGTCAGAACTCAACATAATTTCTTCGGCTGGCCTGGTCCGCCTGCAACTCAACCGGCCGGCTGTTCTGAATGCGCTTTCACCGCAATTGCTGAGTTCGATTATCGATGCCTGCAATAGTATCAGTCAGGACGACAGCGTCAGAGTGGTGGTACTGGAAGGATCCGGCGATCACTTTTCAGCCGGCGCCGACCTGCCGGCATTTCACCAGGACCTGGTATCCGATCCACTGCCAACCGCTGATCTCGGTCGCCGCACTGCCGACGCAATCGCCGCGCTGCCACAGATTACGATCGCCGCCATTCGTGGTCATTGCGTCGGTGGCGCACTGGTGCTCTCTGCCGCCTGCGATATCCGCATTGCCGCCGATGACAGTCGCTTTTTCATCCCCGAGCTCGATGCAGGTATACCGCTGGCCTGGGGTGGTATGGCGCACATGGTCAGACTGGTCGGCGAATCTCTCACGGCGGATCTGGTGTTGACCTGTCGTCGCTTCGGCGCCGAGGATGCACTGCGCTCAGGCTTCGTCAGCCAGATCATTGCAGCGAGCGAATTTGACGCAGCGGTGACGGATCTCGCCGACACCATCGTCAGCAAACCAGGACTGGCGCTGCGTATATCGAAACAGCAGCTTGTTGCCATCCGGAATGGCACTTTCGATGCCCGGGAGGACGCGAAAGCGCTGCTGGCCTCGCTTGAGGACGCCGAGGCCAGGCAGGCCTCGGATTCCTATATTTCCAGTCGCCTTGGCTAAAGATTCGTCCTGGCCAGCCGATATGTTAGGTAGAAACGTCGGCAATAATTCTGGCATGGAAAAGGATCAAGCATGGAAGCCGCTAGTACAAAGCTCAACGAGAAATTCAGCCTGGTACAGCAACTCGCGAAGGACCTCTCCGGAGGCGACCTGGAACTGGCCTCATTTCCGGACATTGCCCTGCGCATTCGCAAGGCATTAAACGATGAAATGTGCACGACCGATCAAATTGTGCAAATTCTTGGAGCCGAACCCGTACTCGCCGCCAAGATTCTGGCCATCTCGAACTCTGCCGCACTGCGCCCATCGGCAGATCCGATAACGGATCTACCCATGGCCGTGAATCGCATTGGCCGTAGCATGGTCAGAAACACTGCCATGTCCTTTGCGATCGTACAAACCAAGAAAAGCTACAGCCTGAAAGAGGCTAAAGCCTGCCTGGACAAACTGTGGGATGAGTGTGCGCACGTTGCCGCCCTCTGCTACGTGTTAACCAAGAAATACACACCATTGAATCCGGACGAAGCTTTGCTGGTCGGGTTGATGCATGGGGTTGGCAAGCTGTACATACTTGGTCGTGCCGAAGAACATCCGGGTTTGTTCGTCGATGAAGAAGAACTCGTTTCGATCATGAACGAATGGCATGCCGGAATCGGCAGCGCCATCATCGAGAAATGGGGTTTTGCCGACTACGTTGCGTCTGCTGTCGCAAATTACAAAGATCTGGAGCGGGACAGTGGCGAGACGGTGGCGGACTACACCGACATTCTAACCATAGCCTGTTTGTTGTCTGAGTTTGTACGCAGCGAAACCGACATGGAGGTGCAACTGGATAACATACCGGCCAGCAAGCACCTGAAACTGACATCAGCCGATATCATGCCGACGCTGCAAGCCTCCAACGATCAAATCAAGTCTCTGCGACACGCGTTAGGCAAATAGCCGACTCAGTAAATCACACCGTCTTTCATCACAAGTCGTATTTTTCGTAGTGCCGAGATGTCCTCCGCAGGATTTCCGGCTACGGCGATGATGTCGGCCCGGAGCCCCGACCGCAGGCGCCCCGTCCGTTCTTCTATGTGAAACAGTGCCGCGTTAACGGACGTCGCGGACCGCAAGACCTCCAGCGCGTCCATTCCGTAGTCCACCATCATTTCAAGTTCGCGAACATTGTCGCCGTGTGGGTAGACGCCGACGTCGCCACCAAAACAAATCGTCACGCCAGCATCCAGTGCGGCTTTGAAACTTTTTTTCTTGCGGGCGATTCGCTGCGGGTCCGGATCAAAACCCTTTTCCCAGCCGCCGTATTGGGCGACGGCGTCGCCGGCTGCCAGTGTCGGGCAAAGCGCGACCCCGTGCTTGCGCATCAATGCATAAACCTCTTTAGTGGCATCATCGCCATGTTCGATCGTTTCAACGCCCGCCAGTATGGCTCTCTTCATACCCTCCGCCGTGGATGCATGGGCGACCACAGGGCGGCCGCTGCTCCTGGTTACGGCGACAATGGTTTCCAGCTCAGCCTGTGTGAACGTCGCTGCCGCCGTATTTCCAGCACCCCAGCGATAGTCCGCATAGACTTTAATGAAATCGACGTTCCGTCCTATCTGACTTCTTACCACCCTGATCAGATCATCGTAGCCATCGGCCGTCTCAGCGCCGAGCGGCACTTTCACACCCTCATGGAAACCCTTGGGCCCGTAACTCCCGCTGGCTACGATGGCCCGACCCGCAACCAGCAATCGTGGGCCCGGAATCAGGCCGCTGTCGATCGCATCACGAACGCCGATATCGGCATACCCCGCACCTTCAGAACCAAGATCCCGCATTGTCGTGACACCGGCCAGCAAGGAATCGCGGACATGATTGACGGCACGAATGACCCTTTCCGCTTCTGATTCCTTGAGGACCTGATCATTCCAGCTAACCTCATTGTAGGGGTGCAACAATATATGCGAGTGACCTTCGATAAGTCCGGGCAGCAGTGTCTGACCCGGAAGATCAATGCGCTTTTCAACCTCGAGGTCTGGCATACCCTCGGCAGCGCCCGCATAAATAATCGCCTGACCCCGTACAGCAACGGACCACCCCGCGTGCAGTTTTTCGCCATCAAAGACATGCTCGGCCGTCAGCAGTGTGATGGGCTCCTGGGCCTGCAAAGGCGATGAGAACAGCAGAGCCAGAAGAAAACCGGCCGTTGGATATTTCATGGCGTCACCTGGGTGAACGATTTGCGCCGATCAGCCGTAGCGGCTTCGCACGCAATCGTGATGGATATCGAACTCAAGCATAACATCGGCCGTCGCGGGCATTGCCCGGAGATTCTCCCGCGTTACCCGCTCAAAGTACTGAACGAAGCGGGCTATCTGCTCCTCGCTCATGATCCCGGGTGCACAGATCGCGCTCGTTTCAGCCAGTTTCTGTTCCTGTTCGAGACGCCACCGGTAAACCGCATCAAAATCAGGCACGCGAAGAAACACCAGCGCATCCAGCTGTGCGAACAACGCCGCATACCGCCTCGCCAGCTGTTCGTTGACGAAGCGACGCCATTTACCGGACCGATCCTGCTCCGCCTCCAGAGCATTAACAGGCTGCCGCAGGGCCTCGCTCGATTGCGGCAGACTGCCGACACACCAGCCCTCGAGAATAATCACATCCACGGGCCCGACCACGGTCGGCCAGGTCCGCAAGTCCGCCCTGTCATCCAGCGACTTGTCGAAACAGGGTACTCGCAGCGTCTTGTCCACAACAAGATTCCTGAGTGATTCAATACACGCCGAGAGCATGTCCAGATCGTGAGTACCCGGCACACCGCGAGTGCTCAGTAACGGGTGCACCTGGCCAGCCAGTTCCTCGCGTTCCGAACGGGTAAGATAAAAATCGTCGATTGACAGAACCGCGGCACGCCGCCCCGCATGCGACTCAAGCGCCAGTCGCAAAAAAGCAGCAAGCGTCGTTTTTCCCGACCCTTGAGCGCCATTGATCCCCAGGAATAGTGTTTGTCCCGCCGTGTGTTGCTCCACAACCCACAAAGCGAGCGGTGAATAGCATTCGTCAATCAGGCGGTGAAACCGACTGGGTAATTGGTGTTCTGCAACAAACCGATCGATTTGCTGTTGCGTCAACAAGGCCCGTTCTCGCGATTAGGAGAGGTTAGCCACTCATGTTACCAACGAGCGACTGAACCTTCTCTTTCTGTCGTTCTCCAAACACTGCCATTTGTTGCAGGTCATCCGGATCGAGCCCGAAGCCTTTGGCCCAGACGCGCAAGTCGATTCGTTTCTCGTCTTCGACTTCCGTGTTCCCCACGGCTGTCGCTGCACTCACGACAATAAGGCCGAGCCGACCATCATAAGCCTCGTTGGGGAAAGCGCGGTGCTGATAGGCGGCCGTCATTGGCTCTGGCAGGGACCAGAATCGTGCAAGTTCTGCCGTCATGATGCGGTGGTTAGTCTCGAGTTCACAGACAAACATGTCACCGAGATTGTCGGACCGATCGCCTTCTCGATGGGCGTTTAGCACTGAATGCGTCCGCTCCGGCTCCATGTGTGCGAGTGCCATCATGCCGAGGTTATGGCATAGCCCGCTAGTGTAGGCAAGATCACGATCAGAGTCGCTGGCCTGGTCGTCTGCGGCAACAATTTTCTTACAGCACTCGGCCGTGAGTAAGGATTGCATCCAGAATCGTCGCGCACTGAATGCCGGACTTTTTCGCGTATTGAAAGACTGCTGAATGGCCATTGCCAGCACCAGTGAGCGAACGGTATCCACCCCGAGAACGCGCGAAATGGCTTCGCGAATGCTGTTCACGGGCTCAGACAAACCGAAATAGGCAGAGTTGGCCAGCCCCAGTAGTTTCGCACAAATACCAGGGTCACCTTCCACAACATCGGCTACTTTTTCCGCATCAATAAATTCGTCCCCGAAACAGGTCAGAATCTCCTGCGCTGTCGCGGGAAGCGGGGGCAACGCCGCGATTGACTCTGCCATTTTCTTTGCCGATGCCGTCGTATCCAATGCTTCACTCATGACTCTTTTTCAACCTGCTTTTTGCTGTGCACCGATGGCCGCGAAATCGGCTACTGCGGTGCTTGGAAAATGTGGGGCAAGCGCAAATGGCCTGCCAATACCGAAACCCTGTACGTAGTCTGTGCCGAGCTTGCGCAGCAACTGGAACATCTCATCATTTTCGACAAACTCGGCAACGGTTTTGATTTCCAGCGTGTGTGCGATATCTATGATTGATTTGACGAAGATCCGGTCTGTCGCATCATTCAGGATGTCGCGCATAAACATGCCGTCGATCTTGAGAATATCGATCGGTAGTTTTTTCAGATAACCAAAGGACGACAAACCACTCCCAAAATCGTCCAGTGCAAACTGGCAGCCCATATCACGAAGACTGTTCATCAGTTCGCCCGCCTCGCTAATACTTCTGATCACCGCAGTCTCGGTGATCTCGAAATTGATCGTGCCTGGCGGTAGTGGAGAGTTCTTCACAGCATCCACGAGGAAACTGGCGAAGCGGGAGTCACCGATACTGATTCCTGACAGGTTGATCCAGTATTTTCGGTAGTCAGTGCGGAAGGACTGGTGAATAAACAACGTATTGAAGAGCGTTTTGACAACCCATCGATCCATTTCAATGCTCATTCCGTAGCGTTCCGCCGCCGGCAGAAAAGCGCCCGGCGGTATCAACTTGCGCGTTTTTGGATCACGCAGTCGCAGCAGAATTTCGATATTCTCGGGTTCGTCCGTGTTTTCGTCAACGGGCTTGATGACCTGCCCGTACATGACGAAGCGATTGTTATCCATGGCTTCACGGAGACGTTGCACCCACCGGACTTGCCCACGACGTGCACGCGCCGAATCCTTGTCGCCGGAAATCATGTGGACACGGTTGCGACCGGCCTCTTTCGCCGCGTAACAGGCCGAGTCAGCGAGTTGTTGCAGTTCGCCGATATCACCCACCTCCGGATCGATCGGCAGGCCACCAATACTCACCCCGATTCTGTATATCTCGGCATCCCACTGGAAACGCAGTTCCTCAATACTTGAACGAATGGATTCTGCGATACGCGTCGCAACAGTCGTAGGACAATTCCACAGGATGATGGCGAATTCATCGCCGCCAAGACGGCAAACGGAATCGTTCGCCCGCACGATATCGAGCAGAATCCGGCTGACGTTGCGTAGCAACTCATCACCGGCACTGTGTCCCGAGGTGTCGTTGACGACCTTGAACTGGTCCAGATCCATGAACATGAGGTAGTTATGGGAACCTCCGGTCTTGCCCTTGTTCCAGGCCTGCTCAAGCTTCGCCTCGAAAGAGCGACGATTCAGGAGGCCCGTCAACTCGTCATAGCTGGCCTGGTATTCCAGCAGGCCTGTGAGCTTCAATGATTCCGTGATGTCTTGCACCTGCATCACCGCATACTGAAATTCGTTCGATTCCGCGCGGACGGCGGACAGGTGCACAACGATCTGCAGCACCTCGCCATCCGAATTCGCGCAGCTTAGCCGTTCTTCCAGGCTATCGGCTTCGCCGGCGGTTAATTTTTCAAATTCCAGCAGGAAACGCACACGATTGTCGCTGTCCATCTGGTCCAGAAAACAAATGCTGGGTTCCGAGGCGTCCACTGGCCAGAACATATTCCTCATCACAGGGTTTGCGTCGAACATCCGTCCCTGTTCGTCAAGCAGCCCCATGCCAATTGGAGCGTTGTCAAATGCACGCCTGAATCTCAATTCGACGTCGGCGCGCTCCTTTTCGGCTTTTTGGCGCTCGCCCATTTCCTGCGATAGCTTCTCGTTGCTCTGCTGCAAATTCTGCTTGGCCTTCTCGATTGACTGTGTCCGCTCTTCAACTTGCGCCAGCAAAGATTGATTAACCCGTTCTATGTTGCGGGTACGAAAAAGCATCGCAGCTCGCAATACCAGCAATATGGTGATGAGCGCAAGCAGTTGAAACCAGGTTTGTTGCCAGAAAAACGGTTTGATCGAGAACCGAAGACTGGCAACCTCGCGACTCCAGGCTCCACCCGAATAGCGCGCTCGAACTTCGAACCGATACGACCCTTTTGGAATCCTCGAGTAGCTGACAGAGCGATTGGAGGTCGCGGAACTCCACTCGCTCTCTAGCCCGACGAGCTTGTAGCTATATTCGATACCGCGTGGTCGCAACAGAGACACGGCGGCAAAATGCACGCGGACGCCATTCTGTCCTGGATCTATTTCGATACTCTCGGTAACGGCAAGACCATCCAGTTCTGTTTCTGCGTGGATGATCCGCGGTGTTGGCTCCAGAATTGCCGGCATCGGTAACGCCGTATCCATGCGCGTCGCACCATCCACGGTACCAATCCACAAATGCTGCCAGGAATCGATGAAGGTGGCATGCACGTTCGTTTCTGTGCCGGTAAAACCCGAGAGTTGATCATAGTGTGCAATCTGCGGCAATCCCGGGACGAACTGATACAGACCTTGCTCACCGCCGACGATTATTGAACCGTTCTTGAGCACTTCGATCAGGTAGACGGTCTGGTCGGCCCAGGGCCTTGTCCCGTCGAGAGCGATGAAGTGATCTGTATCGAATTGATACAGCCCACCTTCCTCGGTTGCTACCCACAATTCGTTCTCGCCGGTCATTCGCAACTGATTGAAGGCGGCGTTTGGCAACGTCGGGCTGGAATCGAAAATTTCCTGTTCGTATTCCCCGTTTTCCTGGGGAATCAGGCGCACCAGGCCGATATCATCCGCGCCGTAGAAAACGCTGTTGTCCTCCCAGACCTCCAGGGTATAGACAGAGGTGTTTTTCGGCGATGGAAATCGCTGCAGCACAGCCTCGGAGGGATTGTATCGAAAGACGCCTGATGCAAATGTTGCGAACCAGATTGAGCCATCGTTAGCGGCGGCGAGGTCGAGAACTTCAAGTCCCTCGGTGCCCGCAATCAGCCGACTCTCAAGGGTCTTGGCATCAACATGGTACACACCTTCACTGCGGATACCCGCCCACATGTCCCCTGCCTGGTCACGGACAATATCCCTGACAGCACCCCGTGGAATGCCCTGCTCCGGACCAATCAACGTCAGGCTTTCGTCATTTTCGCGCCGCAATAGTTTCGTTTGCGTACCAAACCAGATGCGCCCCTGCAAATCTTCGTTGATCGTCCAGACTGTCTCGGAGTCCGTTTCGGTTTTGAGCCGGGAGTGCCTGAAGCGATCGCCGAGAAAGCGAATCAGGCGAGACTCGCTGGCGAGCCACAATGTATTTTCACGATCGACGAACATTGATGAGATCGTATCCACACCATCGTATTTTTTGAGCATATCGCCCGTCTGCACGATATCGGTCTGAGTACCATCGAAGCTGTAAAATTCATTGGCGGTCGCAATCCAGATCGTGTCTTGTATACCAATGGCCAGACATACAAGCTGATGCTCACTCTCAACGATGGCGCGCACAGCGAACTCACCGTCATTCCAGACGCCAATTCGATTCTCACGATCCACCGCCCAGATCTTGCCGTCCGCGCTAGCCTGAACCCCAATGATGTCTGCCGCAACCAGCTGAAGTTCCGGCGTTTCACCGAGCCACAGTCGATACAATCCTGTGCTCGAAGCAACCCAGATGTCGTCCTGGAAGACGGCCAGGTTGGTCGCCCCAATTGACTCGCCGCCGAGTGGTTGCATGTGGAAGCCGCCCTCCTCCATGACGACTTCCATGAGTCCACGATCCTCCACTATCACAATGACCCGACCGCTGATGACCTTGATATCAATGACCGGGTGACTGCCGTCATCCAGCGGCGGCACGACATACTCCACCCGGGCAGCGCGAATCATCGAAACACCACCATCGGTGTCCCCGACCCAGACCGTATTGTCCGGAGCGATGGTGAGCGCGGTGAGATTGTTGCTCGGCAAGCCGTCCACAATGGTGTAGTGATCGAACTCCCGGCCATCATAGCGATTGAGCCCGCGGGCCGTCGTAAACCAAAGATAGCCGGTACTGTCCTGCGCAATGTCATATACGTCCGACTGGGTTAGCCCATCGACCGTGGAATAGAAGCGAAACGGGGCTTCGGCGGAGCCCTCGGCGGCCAATACCAGCGCTGTTGGCAGGGCGCCCAACAGCATCAGAACCAGTGATATTTTGGCTGCTCGGATCGTCATACTCAGTCTTTTATCGAAAACAAGGACCTACTTATGTCAGTAGTCGGCGAATCTCGATAAATCTTTAGTCCGGGCAGGGAATATTGCTGTCCTTGTAATACTCACGCCATTCACCCAACGGATCCTCGGCCCCGGACAGGATGATATCGGTCAATATCGAATAGGCTGTGGCTGTTGCTTCCGCACCATCCGCATCGAAACTGGGCGGCAATGCCAGCTCCCGCCGGTACAGGTGCTCTCGATGGGCGCAAGCGGCATGCATGAACGGACCGAACCAGTCTCCTGCCTTCTGGCAATCACCAAGTTCAAGCCGCACAGCATTGATGGATTCAAGAAACCAGTAGCACGTCCAGTACGATCGTTGTACGAAATCCCATGCTCCGTCCGTCGTTAGTGGTTCCTCGACGCCCCGCGAATTACGGCACAGATCGTCGTTCTGGCTCACCAACGTCAAAAAGTATTCGCGCAACTGTCCGGAAATTCCGGGTCGTCCGCGCAACTCACTCGGATCACTGTCGGGAGGCGGTGGAATAAGGAGCACCTGGTACAGCGCGAATTCGAGCATCGTCGCGGTCAGTTTCTCGCGCCCTGCTATCACCGGATCGCTTGCACGACTGATCCCACTCAACAGCAAATATAGCTGTCGCGAAAGTTTTCGACGGGTTTCCTCGTCAACGAATTCGCACAGTGGAATCCGCTGGTAAATTAGTGACGATTTTGCGACCGCCGCACGCAGCACCGGGTCTTCCCGCCCTGTCTGTACCGCGGTCCGCACACCAAACAGTTTTCGTAACCATTCCGGCACGGCTTCTTCCTTTTGTTTGACAGTGCATTCTACCGTGTAGCACGGCAGCCGCGCCGATTACATGATGCTGCGCCCGAACGCACTTTGAATCAGGGCGACTGCGCGTTCGGCAGAGATGTTCGCCTGATCAAGGAATGGGTTGAGCTCCACAACCTCCATCGACTTCATCCGCCCGGTACTTGCACAGTTCTCCAGAAGCTGGTGCGCCTCGCGAAAACTGACACCGCCCGGAACCAGCGTCCCGGATCCCGGAATGACGGTCGGGTCGCAGCCGTCAACGTCGAAACTAATATGAAAACCGATGGTATTGGCGTTAACGACCTCCAGCGCCTGGCGACTAACCTCGCCCATTCCCAGGTCATCAATATCGCTCATCGTAAACACCCTGATACCGGAACTCCGAATGAACTCTCGCTCGTTATCATCTATATCCCGCACTCCAATCAGGACCACGTGCTCGGGCTTGACGGCCGGGCACTGGCCCAGGATATTTGCCAGGTCCGTATCACCGTATCCCAAAATATGTGCCAGTGGCATACCGTGAATATTGCCACTCGGAGAAGTGTCCGGCAGGTTCATATCGCCGTGGGCGTCAAACCAGATGAGCCCAATATCCGCATCCTGTTGCCGAAAGTGAGCGGCTACGCCGGCGACCGTGCCCATTGCGATCGAATGATCGCCGCCGATAACCAGCGGTATTTCTCCGGCGTCCAGAGTATCGCGGGTCACACCGGCGAGGTCCGTACAAACGGCCAGAATTTCGCTCTTGAAACGAGCCTTGTGACTGTCGGGCCTGCGCGTCTCCAGGGTTGGCACCGCGATGTCACTCTCAACCGTGACCTCATAGCCCAGTTTGACCAGCGCTTTGCTCAGGCCAGCGACTCGCACGGCGGAAGGACCCGCATCCGTACCACGACGGGAAGCGCCGAGATCGAGGGGTACGCCGATGATGTGAACGGGTTCTTTTTGTGTATTCATGCTGCCTCCTGCGATTGTATCAGTGCGTTCCGGAACGACGCGCAACTTCGGTGATGAATTTGCGTACGCGGTGGTCCCGAAGTCGCATGAATGACCTGAACAGGACCGGGAGCAGGAACAACGTCAGGACAGTGGCTACAAAAAGACCGAACACCATACTGGTCGCCACCGGCCCCCATAGCAGTGATTTACCGCCCAGACCCGTCGCCAGTGAAAACAGTCCCGCAATGGTGGTCATTGCCGTCATGAGAATCGGTATGACTCTGCGCCGTGCCGCGTACATGACGGCATGCAATGGCCGCATACCTGCATTGATACGACTGTTCGCTGCATCAATCAATACAATGGCGGCGTTGACGGCGATACCGGCCAGGGCAACGACACCGTACAAGGTATAAAGGCTCATCGGATTGCCGGTCACATAAAGACCGAACACGACCCCGGTAAATGCCATCGGCAAGGTGGAAATAATCAGCATTGGCTGAAAATAGCTGCGAAACTGAGTCGCGAGAATCAGATAAATCAATCCCACGCCAAACAGAAACAGGATCAGCATCGAATCCAGGCTCTCCTGGATATCGTCGAACGCGCCCGAAAAGTCGAGGTCTGTTTGCGGGAAATCGTGGTGAATTCCGGCCCATTCGTTAACGATGATCTGGTTCGCGCTAACCGCGTTAATCTTGAGTGGATCCAGGTCTGCTTCAACCGTAATGGATCGACGAAAATTGTAATGTCTTATGGTGCCGCTGCTACGGCCAATTCGGCTGGTGGTCAGAGCTCTGAATGTGGTCGTGCCGCCTTGCGGCAATGCGATCGGATCATCGAGAACATCGGATATGTCCTGCAAGATGCGCCGCGGCCCGCGCACCCGTAACTCGACCTTCTCTCCATCGTCTCGCGTAAAAGCGACGATTTCTCCGCCGACATGCAGTCGCATCAGTCGCAACACAATCCCGGGGCGTAGCCCGGCCTGACGAATGGCTCGCTCGTCAAGATCGAGTGTCAGTTCGTAGCGACCCAGAATATCGTTGTCGGCAACATTGGACGAACCATCGATATTCCGCACAATCTCCTTCACAGCATCGACTGCCGCCCGCAATTCCCCGGCATCATCGGCGCGCACTTGCACCGCAATATCTTTGGCGACGGGCGGCCCATTGCTTAATTCAAAAAAAGTAATATCGGCATCACCGGGAACAGACTTAGCGGCTTCCGTTACTGCCTGCACGATCTCCGAAACGGTCCGGCCGCCACCCGGCTTGGGATTAAGAGAAACCTGGATCTGCCCGTATTGATCGCCGAACAATGGTTCAGCATCCGTGAATTTGATGCCGGCCATATTGGTTATTGCCCGCAGCTCCACCGCTTCAAAAAGCGGAAGCACCCGAGCGGCAACTCTCTCGGTTTGCTTTAACGTTTCTTCGATCGGGGAATCCGCCGGCATATCGACATTGATGTAGAAAAGACGGATGGGGTCAAACGTAAAAAACTCTGTTCTCACCTGCTCCGTGGCAATTCCCACCACGGACAATATGAAGGCGACTCCTGCCGCTACAAAAAAACGTAGCGGGCGGCGGAAAACATAGGCCAACGCGCGCGTATAGTGAGTCCGCACGAGATGCGTCCAGCGACCACGCCAGGTTTTTAGTTGCTCTGCTGCAGACAGGGCGTTGCCGCTGGTAGATACCACGTGCGCGGGCAGAATCCAGAAAGCCTCAATCAGGCTCACCAGCAGACCAACCGTGACGACCAGTGGAATGACGAACATGAAGTCGCCAACGATACCCGGTAACAGCATCAACGGCAGGAATGCGGAAATCGTAGTGAACACCGCCGAGGTTACCGGTTGACCTACCTCACGCAGAGAGTCTATGGCGGCCGAGACCGCCTCCTGTCCACGCTGAATTCGGTAGTAGAGCGCTTCAACGACTACGACGGCGTCGTCAACCAGCATGCCAAGAACGATAACAATACCAAGCAACACAGAGACATTCAGTGTATTACCAGTGAGGTTCAGCACCCAAAACGTGCCTGCGATCGAAAACATGATACCCAGGGTAACGAACGCCGCGATCCTCATGCCGAGGAACAACCAGCAAACACCGAGTACCAGCACCAGGCCTACGCCCGCGTTTTTCTGCATCACGCTAAGCGCGTTACGTGTTTGCGTGGTTTGATCATCAGCCAAAACCAACTGGATGCCGGTCTGTGCCAGAAATTCGTTTTTTTCAGCAACATAGGCGTTGATTTGATCGAGCAAGTCCAGGGTGTTGGTAAATCCAACCTTGGAGATGGACATCGATATCGCCGGCTGCCCATCGAAACTGACCACTTGTTGTGCCTCTTCCTGGCCACGCCGGACTCGCGCGACGCGATCGAGCGGGATTTTGCTCTGCGGAGCCGTTCTGGGTGCGATCAAAAACTGCGCCAGCTCATCCGGCTCAGCCGTTTTCCCGCGAACGCGAATCAACCAGGTCTCGCGAGC
>CAYUOY010000028.1:0-32934 GCA_964446495.1 uncultured Woeseiaceae bacterium
CGCAACGCCGTGATGGCGCAACGCATCCAGGCGCGGTTGTTGCGTTTCTCTCAAGGTCAGAAAGGCCCCGGGTAGTAGCACCGCCTCCGTGCCTGATTCTGCCATGGCGCGTACACCCTGTTCGGATGTGTATTCCAGGTGATCCGCCGATAATGCGCCGAAGCTGGCGGCGAGTTCGGCACTGCCGGTATCACTTAGCTGGTCGGCGTGCAGCTTGACGGGTATACCGAGATCCTTCGCACATTCAAACAACGATGAAATCTCGGCGGGCGAAAACGCAATGCTTTCACAATAGGCATCTACTGCGTCAGCGAGGCCACGTTCATTTGCGGCGGGCAGAACCTCTTCGCAAACATAGCGCACGTAATCGTCATTGCGACCGGAATATTCCGGTGGCACCGTATGCATGCCCAGAAACGTAGTCGTTACGGACAGGTCGTTCTCCTGCGCCAGTGCTCTGCCGACTTCAAGCATGCGCAATTCTGTATCGAGGTCGAGACCGTAACCCGATTTGATTTCGATTGTCGCGACACCTTCCTGTCGTAACGACAGCAAACGTCGTTGCGAAGACTCGTTCAGCGTTCTGGCACTGGCCTCCCGGGTAGAACGCACCGTCGACATGATGCCGCCACCGGCTGCCGAAATTTCTTCATAGGTCGCGCCTTTGAGTCGTGCTTCAAATTCAGTGGCACGATTGCCCGCGAACACCAGGTGCGTATGGCAGTCAATCAGGGCGGGGGTCAGCCAGGCGCCGTTCAGGGAACGCTGGTCCTTGCAGGGTGTATCCGGGCATTCAGCGACCGGGCCCAGCCAGGCGATTTTTCCGTCTGCGATGGCCAGCGCAGCGTTGTGCAGGGCGCCGTAGGGCTCTCCGTCGGCACGCATCGTCGCGATGCTTGCATCCGTCAATAAAAGGTCCCATTCCGGCATATTCGAAGTCTTTGTTATGCACCAATATTGCATTGGACGGTAGCATGGTTTAGCCTGTATATACAACCTGGAGATGACCTGCTATGACGACACTTTTCGCCCGTAAAGCCTTGCTCGCAAACGGCTGGCAGGAAGGTGCGCGTCTGTCCATGGAGGCGGGTCGGATAACGGCGATTGACCATGATTGCCAGCCGCGGGAGGACGAGGAGCAACTGGGGATCGTCATTCCTGGACTCTGCAACGCTCACAGCCATGCTTTTCAGCGCGCGCTGGCCGGGCACACCGAGTATCGCGGGCCGGCGGAGAAAGACAACTTCTGGACCTGGCGCCAGCTCATGTACCAACTAGCCGCGCGGATCGATGCTGTGGCCCTGGAAAATATCGCCCGGCAGTTATACGTTGAGATGGTCGCGAGTGGTTACACCACCGTCGTCGAGTTTCATTACCTGCATCGACAGCCAGGTGACGACACCACCACGGATGCCATGTTGAAAGCGTTGCTCAGGGCCGCGAATGCCAGTGGCATTCGACTGACCTACGTACCCATTCTGTATGAGCGTGCAGGGTTCACCAACAAGCCTTTGTCCACAGAGCAGGGGCGTTTCGCGTTGCCGCTGGATGATTTCATGGAGCACTATCAGCGTGCAAAGAGCCTGATTGGCGGACCGCATTCACTCGGAATTGGTGCCCACAGTTTGCGGGCGGTTACTAAAGCTTCACTACAGCAGCTTGCCACGATTGCTGAGGCGGACGACCTGCCGTTGCACATCCATATCGCGGAGCAACAGCGAGAGGTCGACGAGTGTCTGGGCGAGTACCACACCCGTCCCGTTCGCTGGTTGCTCGACCATTTCGAGGTAGACAAACGCTGGTGCCTTGTTCACGCGACGCACATGACCGTCGAGGAACTGGAGTTGGTGGCGAAATCCGGCGCGGTAGTTTGCTTGTGCCCAAGTACTGAGGCCAACCTGGGGGACGGTCTGTTCCGCTTGCAGCCCTATTTGCAAAAAGGCGGTCGCATCGCCATTGGGTCCGACAGTCATGTAACGGTCAATCCTTTTGAAGAGCTACGCTGGCTTGAATACGGGCAACGGCTGGCCGCGCAAGAGCGAAATGTCGCGGCTGTGCGAACAAGAAATACGGGTCGCAGCCTGTATGAGCAGGCCGTGGCGGGTGGCGCTGTCGCGGCTGGCGATCAGGACGGTGGTCGACTCGAAGTGGGCGCGCGCGCTGACCTGATTGTGCTTGATGACCATAGTCCGATGCTGGTTGGTCATGGTGCTGACTCGTTGCTGGACGCGCTGGTCTTCTCCGGCTTCACGCTGCCGATTGATCGGGTCATGGTGGACGGAGACTGGAAAGTCGTGAATGGCATCCATTCAGACGCCGAAAATGCACGCCAGCACTATGCGGCGACGATCGGGCGTCTCGACTGGAACGAGATGGCTGCGTCATGAACGTGCAGGCGAAACCACGTTACCAGCAACTCAAGGATCTGATCATCGAGCAAATCTCGAGTGGCGATCTGCGTCCACATGATCGTGTGCCATCCGAAAATGAGTTGGTTGAGTCAACCGGTGTCTCACGAATGACCGCCAATCGCGCATTGCGCGAACTGACTGATGAAGGCTACGTCGATCGAGTGGCCGGTATCGGCACGTTCGTTTCCGATCTCAAAGCCAATTCGCACTTGCTGGAAGTGCGCAACATCGCTGACGAAGTGACACACCGCGGACACAAACATTCATCCCATGTCATTCGAAAAACGCATCAGCGGGCCAGTGCTGAAGTGACCGAAGCATTGCAGATCGAGAAAGGTGACCGTGTATTTAATATCCTGCTGGTGCATCTCGAGGACGGCGTGCCTATTCAGGTTGAAGATCGCTACGTCGTCACGGACTTTGCACCTGAATTCCTCGCACAGGATTTTTCGACGGTTACTCCAAGCGCGTACTTGAGCAACGTATCTCCGCTGCAGGAAGCCGATCACGTTGTGCGTGCGGACATGCCGGACGCGGATATACAGGATTTACTGAAGATGACGCTACAAGAGCCGTGCCTGGTCGTGATCCGCCGTACCTGGGCAAAAGGCAAGCCAGTGACTTACGGGCGTTTATATCACCCGGGCAGTCGCTATGAACTTTCCGGGCACTACGCAAGTCCCGTCGCACCCCATAAACAAAAATCTGAATTTCAACGAACTGGTGTCAAAACGTTATGAAAGAGAAACGAATTATCAAAGCCCCAACCGGGACGAAACTGGCGGCAAAAAGCTGGCTGACCGAAGCGCCGATGCGCATGTTAATGAACAACCTGGATCCGGACGTTGCAGAGCGACCCGATGATCTGGTGGTTTACGGCGGCATCGGCAAAGCGGCCCGCAACTGGGCCTGTTATGACCAGATCATCCAGTCATTGTGTGAGCTTGAGGACGACGAGACCTTGCTGGTGCAATCAGGCAAACCAGTGGGTGTTTTCAAGACACACAGCAATGCACCTCGTGTTTTGATAGCCAACTCCAACCTGGTCCCGGCCTGGGCCAACTGGGAGCACTTTCGGGAACTCGACCGGAAGGGCCTGATGATGTTCGGCCAGATGACGGCCGGTTCATGGATATATATTGGCAGCCAGGGGATTGTGCAGGGGACGTATGAGACCTTCGTCGAAATGGGGCGACAGCACTTCGATGGTGATTTGTCGGGCCGCTGGATTCTCACGGCTGGCCTCGGCGGCATGGGCGGCGCGCAACCGCTCGCTGCCACCATGGCGGGTGCTTCGATGCTGGCGATTGAATGCCAGCAGGACCGAATCGACAAGCGACTTGAGACCGGTTACCTCGATCGTGGTGCGACCAGTCTGGACGAGGCGATGGCTATAATTGATGAGGCGGTGCGGGAGAAAAAGGCGATTTCGGTGGGCCTGCTCGGCAACGCCGGTGAGTTGCTGCCCGAAATGCTGCGTCGTGGCATCAAACCAGACGCTGTAACCGATCAAACATCCGCGCATGACCCGGCAAATGGTTATTTGCCGATTGGCTGGACGGTCGAGAAATGGCTCGAGCAACGCGAGTCCGATCCGGACGCGGTGGTTGCCGCCTCGGTCAAGTCCATGGCGATTCATGTACAGGCCATGCTTGAATACAACGCCATGGGTATCCCAACCTTCGACTATGGTAACAACATTCGCCAGGTTGCCCTGGATGAAGGCGTGAAAAAAGCGTTCGACTTTCCGGGCTTCGTGCCGGCTTATGTTCGACCATTGTTCTGTCGCGGCATCGGACCATTTCGTTGGGCAGCGTTGTCCGGTGATCCCGAGGATATTTACAAGACTGACGCGAAAGTCAAAGAGTTGATTCCCGATGATGCGCATCTGCATCAATGGCTGGATGCGGCTCGGGAGCGAATTCAGTTTCAGGGCATGCCGGCACGAATATGCTGGGTCGGCCTCGGCGAGCGAGACCGATTGGGCCTCGCGTTCAACGAGATGGTTCGCAGCGGTGAACTGAAAGCACCGATCGTCATTGGCCGTGACCACCTGGACAGCGGTTCGGTGGCAAGCCCGAATCGGGAAACAGAATCCATGCTTGATGGCTCGGACGCCGTGTCGGACTGGCCGCTGCTCAATGCGATGTTGAGTACGGCGGGTGGTGCCACCTGGGTGTCGTTGCATCATGGTGGTGGTGTTGGCATGGGCTATGCCCAGCACGCCGGATTCGTCATTGTCTGTGATGGTAGTGAAGAGGCTGACGAACGGATCGCACGGGTCTTGTGGAACGATCCCGCGAGCGGTGTCATGCGACATGCCGATGCCGGTTATGAAGAGGCGGTGGATTGCGCGCGCGAACATGGCCTCAACCTGCCCATGCTGGATATCTAGGTGAAGGCGATGCAACTGGAAATCGACGACCAGGCGCTCTCATTGAGTGAGTTGCGGAGGGTTTGGGAAGGTGCCGTTGAAATCAACCTGAACGACAGCGCCAAAGACCGGGTCAGGCAATCCACATCCGTGATTGATGATGTCCTGGCCCATGGTGACCGCGTCTATGGTGTGAACACCGGTTTCGGCCAGCTCGCGCAGGTGAAAATCAGCGAGCAGGATCTGGCGAAACTGCAGGTGAATCTGGTCTTATCGCATGCGGTTGGCACAGGGCCTTTGCTGCCTGACCCGGTTGTTCGATTGACGATGGTCATGAAGGTTGCGGCCCTGGCGCAGGGCTATTCAGGCGTGCGCTTCAGGCTTGTGAACGCGCTTTGCTCGCTACTCAAGCACAACATTTATCCGTGTATACCGTCAAAAGGCTCCGTCGGAGCATCCGGTGACCTGGCGCCACTGGCACACATGGCAGGTGCGCTACTTGGCGTTGGTGAGGTTCGCGTCAACGGCGAAACGATGACGGCGAAAAAGGCGTTGGCTGATGCCGGCCTCGAAGTCCTCGGGCTGGCGCCCAAGGAGGGACTTGCGTTGCTAAATGGTACGCAAGTATCGACGGCGCTCGCGCTGGCCGCATTGTTTCGTTGTGAACACGTGCTGGCGGCCGCGCTGGCCTCCGGTGCGATGTCCGCCGATGCGATCAAGGGCAGCGATACGCCGTTCGATGCGCGAATTCACCGGATTCGCGGCCATGCCGGCCAGGTCGACGTAGCGGCCTCGTTGCGTGAACTGATGCATGGCAGTCAGATCAGGGCGTCACACGTGGACTGTGTCCGCGTACAGGACCCCTATTCGATCCGCTGCCAGCCACAAGTCATGGGCGCCTGCCTGGATGTAATGCGCCATGTTGGCGAAGTGCTGACAACCGAGGCGAATGCGGTGACCGACAACCCGCTGGTTTTTGTGGATACCGGCGAGATCCTGTCCGGCGGAAACTTCCATGCGGAGCCGGTTGCCTTCGCGGCGGATCACCTGGCTCTGGCGATTGCAGAGATCGGCTCTTTGTCGGAGCGGCGCATTGCTTTGTTGATCGATTCCCACCTGAGCGGATTGCCAGCATTCCTGGTAAAAGATGGTGGCCTGAACTCAGGCTTCATGATGCCGCAAGTCACGGCAGCGGCGCTGGCTTCGGAGAACAAGTCCGTGGCTCATCCTGCCAGTGTTGACAGTTTGCCGACATCGGCGAATCAGGAAGACCACGTGAGTATGGCGACTTTTGCGGCGAACCGGTTGCACACGATGCTCGACAACACTGACAATATTGTTGCTATCGAATTGCTGGCAGCGGCGCAGGGTATCGAGTTTCACCATCCGCAGCAGAGTTCCGGAATGCTGGAAGACCTCATGGCAAAAGTGCGCAAGGTTTCGCCTCCTTACACAGAGGATCGTTCATTGTCCGGTGATATAGCGGCTGTCGCGAAGCTCATTGATACGGGCGTATTCGTGACTGCCACACAGAAAATCCTGCCGAGCTTTCAGCGGTGAGCGATTGCTTCGAGTTTCACGAAGGTGACTCGCCATTGCTGATCAGCGTGCCGCACGACGGCCGGGATATTCCAGCCGATATTCAGGAACGGATGACAGAGGTGGCGTTGTCCATTCCGGATACGGACTGGCATGTGGCGCGATTGTACGAGTTCGGCCAGGAACTCGATGCCAGTATGATCGTGGCGAAATACTCGCGTTACGTTGTAGACCTGAATCGCTCCGCGAGTGATGCCGCACTCTATGAAGGGCAGGTCTCCACGGGACTGTGTCCGGCAATTACTTTCTCGGGTGAAGATATTTATCGGGATGGCAATGGCATCTCGGTCGCTGAAAAAGAGCGGCGCGTCGAGGCCTACTGGCAACCATATCACCAGCAGATTCAGCATCGATTGCAGCAACTGAAAGATCGCTTTGGCTACGCCCTGTTATGGGATGCGCACTCGATCCCGAGTGAGGTGCCAGCGCTGTTTCCGGGTGAATTGCCAGTGCTTAATATTGGCACCAACAATGGTGCCAGCTGCACGCTGCAAATGCGCGCTGCAGTGGCGGCAGTCGCGCGGGAGTCTACCTACTCCGTGGTCGTCGACGACCGGTTTCGGGGTGGCTACATAACCCGCCACTACGGGTGTCCCGGCAAGGGTCAATACGCGCTACAGCTGGAACTGGCACAGCGCAGTTACATGGACGAAGCCTCGCGCGATTTCGACAGCGGCAAAGCCCAGGATTTGACGAAACTACTCAAGAATATGCTGCAGGCCTTTGTGGCCACGGCTCACGCATAGCCAGTCTGGCCGCTGCAAGCAAGCCGTTCAGGTCCGCTTAAGGTAACGTTGACTACTATTGCAGACCCTATCTGCTGCCGCACAGCTGCGTTATCATATTGGGAATAGATTCTTACTGTTTTGACCATAGGAATGGAAATATGAAGATTTTGGGGCGCTACACAGCAACCTTCATTGCGGTTTCGGCGCTTATCGCTCCGGCCTCGTCTTTCGCAGCATCGGCGGCTGAAATCGATCTCACAGTGAATGAGACGATCGAAGTCTTTAAGAGCGATGTGAAAGGATCGGATGTTTTTCTCAAACAGGCAGCGGGTATTCTGGTTTTCCCTCGGGTGATTAAAGTAGGCATCGGCATCGGTGGCGAAACCGGCGAGGGTGCTCTTCGCGTAGGTGGCAAGACGGTGGATTACTATCGCACATCAGCGGGTTCGATCGGGTTTCAACTTGGTGCACAGGCGAAGGCTATTCTGATTGCCTTCATGACCAAGGAAGCACTGGAAAAATTTCAGAATGCTTCAGGATGGAAGGTTGGTGTAGACGGTTCGGTTGCGCTGATCGACATCGGCGCAGGCAAAGCGATCGATACCGGAAATATCAAAGATCCGGTTGTAGGTTTTGTTTTTAATTCCAAGGGTTTGATGTACAACCTGACGCTCGAAGGCTCGAAATTCTCAAAACTGAAAAAAGACTAGCCGTTTCTTAAAAAGAACGTCCATGAAATTTCAAACACCAGCCAATTATTTGCAGCAGTACCATTCAGGATAAATGAGAAAAGAGGCGGGCTCGTAAGGCCAGAAAAGCGAAAAAGCCATCTCTGGTAGCACGAGTAAAACGCCAGGCGCAAGAAGTGGCAGATTTTTTTTGCGACGAAGAAGAAATCGGGGAGCCGAGTGAGAACGGGCGCTAAATACACGGCCATAGTGACTCACCCGACAGCCGGCAGAAAAAAACCGATGAATGGCAGATAACTGACGGACGGCGCAGAATTTCCGACCGAGAGCCTTCACCTCGGCACCGATTTTCATCATTATTATGATCACTCGCTTTCAATGGATTGCAACCATCGAACTTGACGATGAATGCCTGAAATGTGCGCAGGCTGCCAATACCGAATTGCTGGAGATTGAGATCAATGACCATAAAAATCAGTCATCTGCTTACCGCCTCAAGGCGATCTGTCAAAGTGATGCCAGAAGTGGGCCAAAAAAAGGACGTCGACATAGTGCAAGTGAGGCGCGAGGCTCCCCAGGTGTTGTCATTTGCTGACGAAAATGATCGTGGAACCGACCCGTACAACAATACCGGACAGCACGCCACGCTAGGTGCAACCACAAAATTCTAGCCCGGACCAGGGAACCTCGAACCGCTTCGTTACGTTTTCTCCAGAACCCGGCCCTGTTCCAGGGCTTTCGCCGCAAAATCATCCTGCCATTTTGATCGATGTGTCGCGGGCGTTATCTGTACAGCGGTGACCTTGTACTCGGGGCAGCTGGTGGCCCAGTCGCTGTATTCGGTTGTTACTACATTGGCACCGGTTTCGGGATCGTGGAAAGTGGTGTATACAACTCCCGGCTGTACCTTTTCGGTGATCCTGGCGGACAGGGTGATGTCTCCCTTACGACTGGCCAATGAAACGCGATCGCCGTCCCTGATACCCCGGGTTTCCGCATCGTGTGGATGGATTTCCAACAGGTCTTCGTGATACCAGACGATATTTTCGGTGCGGCGGGTCTGTGCCCCCACGTTGTATTGTGTCAGTGTGCGCCCCGTTGTGAGCAAGAGTGGAAATTCGCGATTGCTGCGCTCTTCCGTAGGGACATAGTCGGTTTCAACAAACAGTCCTTTGCCGCGGACAAAATTATCGACATGCATTATCGGTGTTCCCAAGGGTGCGCTGTCATTGCAGGGCCATTGGATACTGCCTTTTCGGTCAAGCAATTCAAATGACACTCCCGCGAAGGTCGGGGTCAGAGTGGCAATCTCGTCCATAATCTGCGAGGCATCGTTGTAGTCCATCGCATAGCCAAGGGCTTGCGCCAGATCCTGGGTGATGCGCCATTCTTCCTTGCCTTGCCGGGGCTTCATCACGGGTCGTACCCGGTTGATCCGTCGTTCCGCATTGGTGAAGGTGCCATCTTTTTCGAGGAAAGAGGTTCCTGGCAGGAAAACATGTGCGAATTTGGCTGTTTCATTCAGGAAAAGATCCTGTACAACAATGCACTCCATATTCCCAAGCGCCGCTTCGACGTGGTGGGTGTTCGGATCGGACTGTGCGAGGTCTTCGCCCTGGATATACATGCCCATGAACTCACCGGCAATGGCCGCGTCGAACATGTTGGGGATTCGATATCCCGGCTCGGCATCGAGCTCAACACCCCAGTGCTTTTCGAACTTCTGGCGGATCGAGTCGTCCTGGACCGGCCTGTAACCCGGTAATTCGTGCGGAAACGATCCCATATCACAGGAGCCCTGCACATTGTTCTGGCCCCGCAACGGATTCACGCCACAACCGGAGAAACCAATGTTGCCGGTCGCCATGGCCAGGTTGGCCATGCCCATCACCATGGTTGAACCCTGGCTATGCTCGGTGACACCGAGACCGTAATAAATAGCGCCACGTTTCGCGCCACCATACAGGCGCGCCGCTTTGCGAATCTCTTCTGCGGGTACGCCGCTTACTTTCTCAACGGCTTCGGGCGAGTTCTCGTCTTTCAGAATGCACTTCTTCCAGGTCACGAAAGATTCCTGGTCACATCGGTCGGCTACGTAGTCCTCGTCAACCAGACCCTCGCTCACAATCGTGTGTGCAATGGCATTGATAACAGGGACATTGGTGCCGGGCAGCAGCGCGAGATGATGGTCAGCCTGAATTCGCGGTGAACGAACCAGTTCAATCTTGCGTGGGTCGATCACGATGAGTCCGGCACCCTCGCGCAAGCGACGCTTCATCTGCGAGGCGAACACAGGATGTGCCGCTGTGGGATTCGCACCAATAACCACGATGACGTCCGCATCCATCACGCTGTCGAATGGCTGAGTACCAGCGGATGTTCCCAGTGTCTGTTTCAGGCCGTAGCCCGTGGGTGAGTGACAAACGCGCGCACAGGTGTCTACGTTGTTGTTCTCGAAGGCGGCGCGTACCAGTTTTTGTACAACATAGACTTCTTCGTTAGTACATCGCGACGACGTAATGCCTCCAATCGCCTTGCGCCCGTATTTTTTCTGGATCTCCCGGAAGCGTTTCGCCGTATAGGCAATGGCTTGTTCCCAACTCACCTCGCGCCACGGATCGTGGATACTATCTCTGACCATCGGCTCCAGCACCCGGTCCTGATGCGAGGCGTAACCCCAGGCAAAGCGGCCTTTGACACAACTGTGGCCATGGTTTGCCTGGCCGTCCTTGTGCGGTGTCATGCGCACTACCTGGTCACCTTTCATGTCGGCCTTGAATGAGCAACCGACGCCGCAATAGGCGCAGGTGGTTAAGACACTGTGATCGGACTGGCCATGATCAATAATTGATTTTTCCATCAGCGTTGCCGTTGGGCAGGCCTGTACACAGGCGCCGCAGGAAACGCATTCGGAGGCGAGGAAGGTATCAGCCATACTGGCCGATACCTTAGATTCGAAACCGCGACCTTCTATGGTCAACGCCAGGGTGCCCTGAACTTCGTCGCAGGCGCGAACGCAGCGTGAGCAAACGATGCACTTGCTCGGGTCGAAACTGAAATACGGATTACTGTCGTCAATGGTTGCATCAAGGTGATTGTCACCGTCGAATCCATAACGTACCTCGCGCAATCCTACCGCGCCCGCCATGTCCTGCAGTTCACAGTCGCCATTCGCCGAACAGGTCAGGCAATCCAGCGGGTGGTCGGAGATATAGAGCTCCATTACGTTGCGCCGCAGGTCCGCAAGTGGTTCGGACTGGGTGCGAATCTGCATACCGTTTTCGACGAGCGTCGTGCATGAAGCCGGGTAGCCTTTGCGGTTCTCAATCTGTACCAGGCACAGGCGGCAGGAACCAAAAGGTTTCAGGCTGTCTGTTGCGCACAGCTTCGGAATGTCGATACCTATTTCCCGTGCCGCGCGAAGAATTGTTGAGCCGGCCCGGACGGACACGAGTTGCCCGTCGATCTCAATTTCGACCTGTTCTTCGAGTACGCTTGGTGGCGTGCCGAGATCGGTTTCATGTGTTGAGTTCATTCGTTTCCTCCCACCGTTGGCGCAAAATCCTCTGGAAAGTATTTTAGCGCGCTGCGCACCGGAAAAGGTGTCAGTCCGCCCATGGCGCACAAGGATCCATCGACCATTGTTGCGCACAAATCATCAAGCAATTGCAGGTTCGTATCCCGCTCTTCGTCCGCGACGATGCGATCAATCACCTCGACGCCCCGCACTGAGCCAATTCGACACGGTGTGCATTTTCCGCAGGACTCGAGCGCGCAAAACTCCATCGCAAAACGAGCTTGCGCGGCCATGTCTACCGTATCGTCGAAAACCACGACGCCGCCATGACCCAGCATGCCCTCCAGTGTCGCGAAGGCCTCGTAATCGAGCGGCGTATCCAGCAATGCCTCCGGGAAATACGCGCCCAATGGACCGCCCACCTGCACCGCACGCAATGGCCGTCCCGAGGCCGTACCTCCGCCCCAATTATCTATCAACTCTCTGAGCGTTGCCCCGAATTCCAGTTCGACCAGACCACCGCGTTTGACGTTCCCTGCCAGTTGAAAAGCGAGAGTACCCTTCGAGCGACCGACCCCGTAATTGGCATAAGCCTCTGCGCCCAGGCCGATGATGTCCGGTACCGAGGCGAGTGTGACCACATTGTTGACGACGGTAGGCTTGCCGAACAGGCCCTCAAGCGCAGGCAGGGGCGGTTTGTATCGAATCAGACCTGACTTTCCCTCGAGGCTCTCCAGCATGGCGGTTTCTTCGCCACATACGTACGAGCCGCCGCCGAGATGCAACTCGATGTCGAAATCAAAACCGCTGCCCTGAATGTCGCTACCGAGCCAGCCCTGAGCTCTGCAAATCGACAGTGCCTTCTCGAGTACGGTGCGGGCGAGTGGATACTCCGATCGCAAATAAAGGTAGCCATAGTTTGCACCAACCGCAAAACCCGCGATCAACATTCCCTCGATTAAGGTGAATGGGTCACTTTCCATGAGAATGCGGTCGGAGAAGGTGCCGCTGTCGCCCTCATCCGCATTACAGGCGATGTATTTCTGATCGGCATCTGCGTTAGCCACCGTCTTCCACTTGATGCCGGTCGGGAATCCGGCGCCGCCGCGGCCCCGCAATCCTGATGTGCTGACCGCCTCCACTACTGCTTTCGAGCCGATCTCCAGGGCCCGTCGCAGCCCGGTGAAGCCACCGTGATCCTCGTAATCGGCCACGGACAATGGGTCGATCAGGCCGCAACGACGGAAAGTCCAGCGCTGTTGTGATTTCAGATAGGGAATGTCCGTCGTCAATCCCAGCGCCAGTGCATGCTTGCCACCGCGCAGGAAATCGCTGTCGAACAACCCGTCGATATCCGTAGCAGCAACGGGCCCATAAGCGTAGCGCTCCTCTCCGACCTGCACTTCGACCATCGGCTCCAGCCAGCTCAAGCCACGTGAACCATTGCGAATAATCTCAATGTTGCCGTCATGGTCCGCGGCCGTCTTTTCGATGGCGGCCGCGACGGCGTCCGCTCCCAGGGAGCAGGCGGCCGTCTCGCGAGGTACGAATACCCGGATGTTTTCGCTTTTCGTCATGGCTTGTCCGCACCCCTGACCAGAGAATCGAAGCGGTCGGCATTGACGCGGCCATATACCTGGTTGTTAATCATGATGGCGGGTGAGCAGGCACAGTTGCCAAGGCAATACACAGCTTCCAGCGTATATTCACCGTCTTCCGAATTGGCCGGCAATGGAGTGCTCAGCGTTTTTTCGGCATGGGCGGCAAGTTGACGGCTGCCCATCGCCTGGCAGGCTTCTGACTGACAAATTTTTATGATGGTCCTGCCGGGTTTTGTCGTGCGGAAGTCATGATAAAACCTGACGACACCCCAGACCTCGGCCCGGGACAGATTCAATTCGCTGGCAATCTGGCGTATTGCTTCCTCACTGACGTACGCGAAGCGTGCGACGAAAGCGTGCAGTATCTGCACCAGCATCGCAGGTTGATTGTCAAAACCGCCAATGATCTCCGTTGCCAGTTTTTTGTCGTAGTCCGTCATCCTTTGTCCTTTTCGATACGTTGTTCGCCTGCATAAATGTTAAAGCCCGGCTCACGCAAAAAACCGACCAACGTCATGCCAAAATCCCGCGCCAGCCTGACGGCGAGACTTGATGGCGCGCTGACGGCGGCGAGCATGGGTATACCAGCGACCAGTGTTTTTTGTACCAGCTCGAAACTGGCCCGTCCCGACACCAGCAGACCCAGATCATTCGCCGGCAGCTGCCGGTTCCTGAGCAGGCTGCCGATCACTTTGTCCACGGCATTATGGCGGCCGACATCTTCACGAACAACGATGATGTCGCCGTGCGCGTCAAAGGCGGCAGCGGCGTGCAAGCCGCCGGTCCGATCAAATACCTGTTGCCGCTCACGCAACCTTGCGGGCAGCGCGAGCAGATTATCCAGCCCTATCGAAAAAGTGCTTTCGATCGATGCGCCAGCGGAGACTCGCAGCGCATCGATGGATGCTTTGCCGCAAACCCCGCAACTGGAGGTGGTATAAAAATGCCGCTGCAATCGGTCCAGGTCTATGGCCAGCTCAGGGCGGAGTTCGATCCGCACCACGTTCCGACAACCGCTTTCAGGGTCGACCCGACCAGAGTGTTCTGCCGAAATCACATCGTCGATATTGTTAATAATCGCTTCGCCTGCCAGAAAACCCAACGCAAGCTCAATGTCGTTTCCGGGCGTACGCATTGTTATCGAAATGCTTTTGGCAGCGGCGTCGGATGCGGTTCCCGAACATAGTTGCAGTTCCAGCGGCTCCTCTACAGCGACGCAGTCTGATTCTTGTGTTCTCTGAGCGCCTCTGATGACGCAAATATCGACGGTGCTGCTGGCGCCCTGCATGATTATTTCCGCCTGTCGTTCCGACCGCTGAGTATATATCAAGGACCGGATCATTCGGTGACACGATAAAGGCACTCAATTCGCGGCAAGCCTGTGGCGCCAACGTGCGGTCTGCGGGTCCAGTACTGTGATTGCGGTCCGAACACTCGTGAGTTCCGCGTTGTCGCGCAACTGAACGATGCCGTCTTCGATGTGGACGCCAAGTCGTTGCAGTGTTTCTGCCACATCCGGAAAACCGGCGGCATCGGCGTAGCGGCGATAGAGTGGCATGAAGACCGGCTCGTCCAGCATTGCATCGAGTTGGCCCAGTAAATCCGGCCCGGTCCAGACCTCCGCGGCCGGTAAGCAACAGGCCTGCAATCGATCGAGCACGAGGTCCAGCGATTCTTCGCCGTCAGAATGCACACGCAGCGTAACGTCGGCCAGCAAAGCGAGCGCCGCGCCGCTCCAGTACACCTTCATCAAGGCATCACGCGACTTGCTGGCAGCGGCTTCATTGGGAGAAAGCTCCGGGCGTGAGAGCCGACCGCGCTCGAAGCCATCGTACAGTTTTTGCCAGGCGTACTCGGGTTCGTAGGCACCGGAGCGGGCGAGCAAAATATTCTGGTAGTACTGCGCGAATCCCTCCGACAGCCACCTTTGCTTGCGACTGACGTAGGGCAGCATCAAATGACTGAATTCGTGCGTCGCCGTCCAGTCATCGAGAAAATCCGCCAGAGGCCTGTCGTGGTTAACGAACAATTCCACTGATTCGCCGCCATCGCGAACGACACGACCGAAACGAACCGCGCTGGCTTCACCGCCGCGTTTTGCCCAGCGGCCTCGATCGCCGACCGGCAAAACGATGATTTGCGGGGACGGGTTAGGAAATCGCCCGTAGGCCAGCGTCACATCCATCGCGGCGGCTGTGATCCAGTTGAGGATGGCGGCGGTATCAATTTCCTTGTCGTTTTTTGCCAGGCTGACTCGCAGAGTGGCATCCGAGACCTCGACCTCGTGATATTCAAAGCGACCGAAAAGGGCTGTCGCGGCGGCGCTTTCCGGGGAGAATGCGATTCGATACGTATCCGGCCCGTCCTTTGCCCATGGCACTGAAACGTGGATGCCAGCGGGCAAATCAAATCGGACTCGAAGCGTCCTGGTTTCGTCGGGCGGCGGGCGCCATAGCCACACAGTGGGTGAAACAATAACGTTATCCGCAGACAGGGACTGATTTCGCCGTTCACTTAAGGCCGCTTTTTTAAGATCGACGCGGTACCGCAGACATCGAAGGCCGGTATCCGGGACGGTGAGGCGTTGACCGCGAAGCTGCAGTTTTTCGCCAACTTCGCAGGTCCGTGCATCCAGAAGTACATCGCCAGCCTCTTTCGAGCGAGCAGAAAGGTTGTGGATTGGCGGATCAAACGTCGCTTCAATGACCAATTGTTCCAATGCCACATCTACTGCCACGGAATAGTAGTGCCCGGATTCCGCGGTCGCCGCCTGGCAGAGCAGCAAGGGCAGCACAACGAATACACAGTGATTCAGAAAACGCCGCGGTTTAGTGACTAAGGACAAGGGGGCTCTTCTTAGGTTCGTCTTCTGAGTTAGATTGTGACCCATTCGGGCGGGTTCCGTTGCAACGGTCGATCGAATCGGGCCAGGAGAATCCATTTTAGTGACAAACAGGGCATTTATCGATGCCGGGACAATCCCGGATCAAGCCAACTCGTTGTGCTCCCATTCAGTTTCAGTTGCTACAATAAATGCAGAAATCGGTATTGAGGGCAATTGAAAATGCGAACCATTCGCAAATCCCTCAAGTAAAAGCAATTGTACTAAGATACGCCTCGCCCGGCCTCGGGTGAGGCCAGTGTTGAGATCAAAGGAGAATCCGTTGAGTAATATCGCAAGACGCCAGTTTTTGAAATTATCGGCTGTAGCCGCTGCCGGGTGTGTCATCCGACCTGGCTCCGAAGCTATGGCACAGGACATGCCGCATCTGGATGTAGGCGATCCGGTTGCCGCATCAATGAAATACACCGAAGACGCGAGTTCTGTAGATCCGGGTAGTCGCGCCAATCCGGCCGAAGTACAGGTATGCGCAAACTGCGCGCTGGTCCAGGGTGCGGACGGTGATGCATGGCGTCCCTGCCAGATTTTCCCAGGCAAGCTCGTTAACGCGAAGGGTTGGTGTTCCGTCTGGGCACCGAAGGCCTAAGCAACTCCTGAGCCCCGCGGTCCCCGCGGGGCCTGGATCCCTCCCGCTGCCATTCAGGCCGCCTCTTCTGCGCAGCCGTCGTTCTCTGTGCAGTTTTTGAAGTCTCTGTGTACAATGCGCCGTGCGCACCATTGTTGGAGATTGTCCTTGTTTGAAACCCTGACCGCATTGCCGCCGGACGCTATTCTCAGGCTGATTGGCGAGCACCAGGCCGATCCCCGCGAGAACAAAGTCGACCTTGGCGTCGGTGTATATCGCGACAGGCACGGCAAGACGCCAATACTCACAGCGGTGAAAAAAGCAGAAAAACATCTGCTCGAGCACCAACAAACCAAAGCCTACACCGGATCCGGCGGTGATCCGGTTTATAACAAGGTCATGCAGGACATGATCTTCGGTAGTGACTGGGCGGGCAATGAGCGCCTGACTACGTTGCAGTCGCCCGGCGGATCGGGGTCACTCAGGGTAGCGGCTGGACTGATATTGCGGGCTTGTCCGGATGTAACTCTCTGGGTCAGCGATCCCACCTGGAACAACCATGTGCCGTTGCTGGGCGGTGCTGGTGTACAGCTTGAGACCTACCCTTATTATGATGCGGACAAGAAGTGCCTGCGCATAAACGATTTGCTTGAGACGCTCGACAAAATTCCGGCCGGGGACATCGTTTTGTTCCATGGTTGCTGCCATAACCCTACGGGCATAGATCCGTCGCCGGAGCAGTGGCAGCAGATAGCGGACGTTGTAGCCGAGCGGAAGTTGCTACCGTTCATCGACATCGCCTACCAGGGACTGGCAAACGGCATCGAGGAAGATGCCCATGCGATTCGCCTGCTGGCGGAGAATGCGAGCGAAATGATTGTGTCCAGTTCCTGCTCGAAGAATTTCGGTCTTTATCGTGATCGGGTCGGTGCGCTGTCGATTTTGAGCCGAGACGAATCGGTCAGCAAGATCGTCTACAGTCAGGCATGTCAAATCGTTCGGACGATTTATTCGGTGCCGCCGGATCACGGCGCGGCCGTGGTTAGCCACATCTTGCGTGACGCGGACCTGAGAGCGGAATGGGCAACGGAACTCGGTGGCATGCGCAAACGATTGAAATCGGTCCGGTCATTATTGGTTGAGGCTTTGCAAGCCAAGGCGCCTGCGCGCGATTTTACTCATATCGCCAAAGCGAATGGTATGTTCTCCTACCTCGGCATCACCCCGGAACAGGTGGTCCGGCTCAAAGAGGACTTCGGCATTTATATGGAAGGTTTCGGCCGCATCAACGTAGCGGGAATTACCGAAGAAAACGTCGATTATCTTGCGGACGCCATTGCCGCCGTTCTCTAAACGCGCCATTGAGCCGCGGGCTCAAAGCGTACTATCCCAACTTACCTGGCTATCGACGCCGATGTGAAATCGAGCCGCGGTTCCCGCGTTGAGCTCGAGGACGAAAGTAACGGGCTCGATGGAGCTGATGCTACGCAGCGACAGCGGTTCCGTATTGGCTGCCAGTGATGACACCGTGCCGTCGCGACGGATAAAAAGCATATCCAGCGGAATGTAAGTATTCTTCATCCACATCGCCCGGCGGCCGGGGTTGCGGTAAACGAATAACATGCCCGCATCCGCCGGCAGGTACCGAACGTGCATCAGTCCGCGGGAATGCTGGCCGCTGGTCACCGCGATCCAGACATCAAATCGGTAGCAGGCATGCTTTGAGGCAGATATCACGAGCGTGTTCCTGCCGAAGGCAGTATCCAGATCGCTGACACTATAAGACTGCCCGCTGAGTAACAGGGCAAGCAGCACGGTTGCGCCGATTCTGAGACCGGTGCCGGCTACTAAGCGAAAGTGCCGCGCCAGATTCATTGCGCTACCTGCCTGCGAGTCGAAAATGGATGCTTTTGGATGATTTATGCAATCTCTGGCGTTCTTCGTGGTCGTACGGTTGTCACGTAATACGCAAGAGTACTGGAAGGAGTCGCCGGTGGCACATACCTATGCGCTCAATTTGGCCCTCAGCCGCATTATATTTTGCGTCAGGCAGTTGGACTGTCGCCGCATCCTCTCTACAATGGCACGCCATTTTTGCCATCGGAGCCATCAATGACCGTTCTGGAACAATTTCAGCAGCTGGAAGAGCATGCCAGCAAACTTATCATCGGTCAGTCGCATCTGATCAATCGCATGTTGATTGCGCTGCTGTGTGATGGCCATATTCTGGTAGAGGGCGCGCCAGGACTGGCGAAAACCCGGGCTATCAAAGTGTTGTCAGACAGCCTGGAGGGCGATTTCCAACGCCTGCAATTCACACCGGACCTGTTGCCGGCAGACCTGACCGGTACTGAAATCTATCGTCCCCAGGACGGTACTTTCGAGTTTCGTGAAGGGCCGTTGTTCCACAATCTGATACTCGCCGATGAGATCAATCGTGCCCCGGCGAAAGTGCAGTCCGCTTTGCTGGAAGCGATGGAAGAACGACAGATAACCGTGGGCGATCAGAGTTACGAATTGTCCAGTCTGTTCATGGTGATGGCGACTCAAAACCCGATTGAACAAGAGGGCACCTATCCGCTGCCCGAGGCGCAGCTCGATCGCTTCCTGTTGCACATCCAGCTCGGATACCCAACGGTTGAGGATGAGCGTCGTATCCTGGTGTTGAACCGGGAGGAGGCCAAGTCCGGCGAGAGAGATGCCTTTACGCCGCCCGAATTGCTGTCACAGGCATCGATCATGGATGCGCGGCAACAGATCCTGCGCCTGCACCTGGCCGACGAACTGGAGCAATATATCGTCAATGTTGTGGTGGCAACCCGCGATCCGGGCAAGGTGGATTCGTCACTGGAAGGACAGATCCTGTACGGTGCAAGCCCGCGAGCCTGTATGGGCATAGATCGCGCTTCCCGGGCGCGCGCCTGGCTGCGCGGCAATGACTTTGTTGCGCCTGAAGATATCCAGAATGTGGCACCGGATGTGTTGCGGCATCGGCTGGTGCTTAGTTTTGAAGCGGAAGCCGACGGTGTCGATCCGAATTCGATTGTCGAAGGGGTGCTCGACGGTGTCGGCGTACCCTAGGAAATTCGAATGATGCGCCATGACAAATTGCCGGAGGACGCCTCGCCGGTGAGTGTCAGTCAGAAAGGGCTGATTCGCCTCAGTGGGCCCGCACGCGCCATACCGTTGGATGTTTTGCACATCAATTCGTTACAGGCGGGTGCCTACGTGTCGCATTTCAAGGGGCGCGGCATGGAGTTTGACGAGTCCCGACCGTATCAACCCGGCGACGACCCGCGCAATATCGACTGGCGCGTCACAGCGCGAAGCAGTGAGGCCTATACCAAATTGTTTCGCGAGGAACGGGAACGGCCGGTGCTGGTGATGGTCGATCTGCGCAGCAACATGCATTTTGCGACTCGCGGTTGTTTCAAGTCGGTCAATGCCAGTCGTGCGGCAGCCCTGATCGCCTGGGCGGCGCATCATCGCGGTGACCGCCTCGGCGGTATCATTTTTGGCGACACGACGCATCGTGAGCTCAAGCCGCGACTGGGCCGTCAGTCTGCGCTGCATTACGTGCATGAACTCGTTGGTCATCCGGATTGGAAGAATACCGTGCAATCGAGCGGCGAGAGCCCGCAGGAACCGTTTCGACAGGCGCTTTCGGCATTGCGGCGCGTGACTCGCCCGGGCAGCCTGATTGTTGTTATCAGTGATTTTCTCGGTTTCGGTAAAATGCCGCAGTCGTACCTGGCCGGCATTGCGCGGCACAATGAAGTGTTGGCCGTGTTTGTCAGCGACCGGCTGGAACGTGAGTTGCCACCGCCGGGACGCTATCGGCTGGTCAGTGCGGATGCGGAGATGGCCATAGATACTTACGCACGCACAGCACGCCAGGAATACAAGCAGGAATTCAGCGAGCGCCAAACGATGCTGGAGGGGTTCTGCCAGCGTTACGGGATACATTTAATGGCGCTGTCGACAAATGATGACCCTGTCGAAACGATGCAAAAGGCGCTGGGCCGCCGCAGTCATTGATCACCATGGATCCTACCCAACTGCCATTGAGAGATTTGCACTTGCCCACCGCGATAGGCTGGTGGCCGCTGGCGCCTGGTTGGTGGCTGCTGCTGGTCATTGCAGCGGCCGGTCTGGTGTGGCTGGCCTATCGATTCTTGCAACGTTGGCAGGCCGGCAAGTCGCGCCGTGCCGCGTTAAAACAGTTGCTGGCAGTGACAAAAGAGTATGCAGAGACCGGCAACGCCCAATGGCTGGGTAAGCAACTCTCCGAGTTATTGCGCCGCGCCATGCTCGCGTATGCACCCAGAAACGAAGTGGCCGGTCTGACCGGAGAGCCGTGGTTGCGCTGGCTGGATCAGGGATTGCATGAACCACTGTTTTCGAACGGAGCGGGACAAACGCTGGAGTCCCTGTCGTATCGAAATCCTGAGTCGGGCAACCAGGATGTCGATGTTAGCGGCCTGATTGACGCGGTGCGCGCGCGTTTGCGAACTCCTGTCGGGGTTGCCCGCTGATGTGGTCGCTCGCCTGGCCCTGGATGCTGCTGTTGTTGCCGCTGCCGTTGCTGGTTCGCTGGCTGCTGCCAGCGGTGTCCGGATCGACGGAGGCCGGACTAAAAGTACCGAGCTTCTCCGGTTTCGCGGTGCTGGCGGATCGCTCCGAAGTCGAGCAGTTGCTGAACTGGCGCTTCTGGCTGGCATTGATCGCCTGGTTACTGCTGGTGCTCGCCAGTGCCCGCCCGGAACGAATCGGCGATGAGCTCGATGTTCCGGTTTCGGGGCGTAACCTGATGCTGGCTGTTGATCTGTCCGGCAGCATGGACGCCAAGGATTTCGAACTGGGCGGTCGCCGTGTCGATCGGTTGACGGCGACCAAAGCCGTCGCCAGCGACTTCATCGGTCGGCGCGAAGGCGACCGTATCGGTTTGATCCTTTTCGGTGAGCGCGCCTACCTGCAGGTCCCGCTCACGCTCGATCGGGAAACGGTCAAGATCTTGCTGCTCGAAGCATTTATTGGACTTGCCGGCGAGAAAACGGCTATCGGCGACGCCATCACTCTCGCGGTCAAACGAATTCACGACCAGGAGGCCGCGGGCGAAGAGCAGGTCCTCGTATTGCTTACGGACGGCGCCAACACGGCCGGTGAAGTTGACCCACTCAAGGCCGCGGAGCTGGCAGCACAGATCGGCTTGCGCATCTATACGATCGGCATCGGCGCGGAACAAATGGTCGTGTCCTCCATCACCGGTGGTATGCGCCGGGTTAACCCGTCGGCTGACCTGGATGAAGAAACACTGACGCAGATTGCGGAACAAACGGGCGGGCGTTACTTCCGCGCCGTAGACACAGCCGGTTTGCAGGACATATACCGACTCCTTGACGAAATCGAGCCGGTGGCGGAACCGGAGGCGGGTTTTCGACCGGTAAAATCGTTGTATTTCTGGCCACTTGGCGGTGCCCTTGGCCTGGTTTTTCTGCTGGCCATTTTCAATGTGTTGGCGGATATCAAGTTTGGCCAGTTGCTGAAAATGACGAAGGTGAAAACGAATGCCGGCTGAATTTCACTGGCTTAGACCGGAGTGGCTCTGGGCACTGCCCTTTGCGGCGGTCATCACCGTTACGCTGGCGCGCCGGCAACTCACTGCCGGTAACTGGCAGCGTATCGTCGATCCAGTGCTTGCGCCCTACGTCCTGTCGAGAGAGCAGGTTGGAGCGACCGGCTACCGGTGGTGGCTGGTCATGCTGGGCGCCGTGCTGGCGGCTCTGGCGATGGCGGGTCCGAGTTGGGAACGTGTTGAGCAACCGGTATTTCGTTCCGAACAAGCGATCGTTGTGGCACTCGATTTGTCGCGCTCCATGGATGCTCAGGATGTGAGTCCCAGTCGATTGACGCGGGCACGGCTCAAGATTCTGGATATTCTCGAACGGCGCAGCAGTGGCCAGACCGCGCTCATCGTCTATTCGTCGAACGCCTTTACGGTGACACCGTTGACGACCGATACCGATACCGTGGCGGCACTGGTGAACAGTCTAAGCACTGACATCATGCCGAGTCGTGGCAGCTATCCACCGGCGGCGATCGAAAAAGGCCAGCAATTACTGGAACAAGCGGGTGTTCGTTTCGGCGAGGTCCTGTTGATGACGGATGGCGGATCCTCGCCAGGCGCGGAACGCGCGGCGAGGGAATTACGTGCTAACGGCTATTCGCTCTCGGTGCTGGGAGTGGGTACCGCTGAGGGCGCGCCGATTCCGCGTCCGGGTGGCGGCTTCGTGACGGATCGTTCCGGTCAGATAGCGGTGCCCAGATTGGAGACGGATGGTTTGCGTGACATGGCCAAAGCGGGCGGTGGCCGATATGCCACGCTAACGGCCGATGACAGCGATCTCGATTTGTTGCTGTCGGGTGAAGTGGGCACGGGTGCGGAGACTGACCAGTCACTGGCAACGGATCAATGGGAGGAGGAGGGCCCATGGCTGCTGCTGCTGCTCGTACCGTTGGCCGCGCTGGCGTTTCGTCGCGGCTGGGTTTTGTGCCTGTTGGTATTCCTGTCACCGTTGCCGCAGACGGCCGACGCTTTCGAATGGGACGATCTATGGCAGACGCCGGATCAGCAAGGTCGAGCCCTGCTGGCGGACGACAACGCGGCGGAGGCCGCCGCGAAATTCGAAGATCCGTTGTGGGAGGCAGTGGCTCGCTATCGCGCCTCTGAATACGAGGGTAGCGCGCAGCGATTTTCCGGCCATGACGACCCGGACAGTTTGTACAATCTTGGCAATGCCCTGGCACGGATGGGTGAATTCGAGCCGGCCATCGATGCCTACGAGCGTGCACTGGAACTGGATCCGGAGGCGGCAGATGCCGCTTATAACCGGGATTTGGTCGAGGACATGAAGCAACAGCAGGACTCTCAAAACGGGGAGCAGGGCAACGAACAGTCTTCTGAGGAGGGCGGCGGCGGTCAGCAATCGGAAGGGGAGAGCGACTCGGATCAGGCGGGTGAGGAAGGCGCCGATGGCGATGCAGGAAACGAAAGTGAGCCGGGTGATGAATCAACTCGCGAGCAGGAGATGAACGAAGAGGATCTTGCGGCAATGCAACGTGAGCTTGAACGTGCTGCCCAGGAAGCGGAGCAGCAAGCGGGCGAAGGTCAGGAGGGCAAGGAACTGAGCGAGGCACAGGCAGAAGCCCAGCGTCGTGCGCAGGAGCAAACCCAGGCGATGGAGCAATGGCTGCGACGTATCCCGAATGATCCTGGTGGTTTGTTGCGTCGCAAGTTCAGGTATCAATATCAACGTCAGGGGCGGGATCAGGATGGCAACAATCTGTGGCCCGACGACGAGGTGCAACCATGGTGACGGAGTATTTGATGGTCACACGCAAAAGTTTTCTGGCCGGTATTTGTGTAGCCGTGGCATTCCTGATTGCGCCGGTTATGGTCGTCAATGCGGCGGTGATTGCAAGCATCGACCGGGTCAGGGTTGAGCTCAACGAGTCATTCACTCTCAAAGTGCTGGTCGACACGGCGATCGACGTCGAGCCGAACGCCAGCGCGCTGGAGAAAGACTTCTATGTGGGTTCCCGCAGCCAGCTCAGCAACACGACCATTGTGAATGGTCAAATTACGCGTAGCAGGACCTGGACTTACGTGTTGATGGCTCGCCGTGCAGGCAATCTCATTATCCCGTCCATTGCGATTGGCAAAGAGCGCAGTGAGCCGGTGAATATAACGGTCGTACCACAATCGAAAACCGCACCGGGGGAGGCCGACATATTTGTCGCTACCGCAGTGGACTTCGAAAAAAGTTATGTACAGGCGCAAATTCTTTATACCGTCAAAGTGTACCGTGCGGTCGCGACACGCCAGCCCCGACTTAGCGAGCCGGCGATCAAGGGCGTCGATGTTCTGATCGAGGTGGCGGGCGAGGAACGTAGCTATGAGGCGATGCTGAACGGCAAGAATTACAACGTTGTTGAGAAAATATACGCACTGTTTCCGCAGGAGTCGGGAGAGATTCGTATTGAGCCGGCACGCTTCGAGGCGCGCGTTTTGCGCAACGGGCGTATTACCGGACGCAAAGTATTTCAGTCACAACCGATCGTAGTCGATATCAGCCCGATTCCGGCGCCACCGGCAGAGTTTGCTCAGGCGGCCTGGCTGCCCGCAAAATCGGTGCAACTTAGTGAAGAATGGTCACGCGATCCGGGCAGCATGCCGGCGGGTGAACCTATTACTCGCCATGTTCGCGTTACCGCACTCGGTCAGTTATCCACACAAATACCGATCATCGATTTAGCGGTGGCGGATAGCATCAAGGTGTATCCCGACAAACCGGAGTTGCGGGTTCGTGCCGTGGAGGGTGGCATACTCGCGTCGCGAACGGATCAATACGCGATGATTGGCATCGTACCCGGCGAAGTCGTGCTCCCCGCCCTGCAACTCCCTTGGTGGGATATCACCTCGGGCGAGTGGAAGGTCGCGACACTGCCAGCGCGCACCGTTTCCATTCTTCCCTCCGCCGATGCACTCTTGACGACGACACCCCGGGCCGAATCAGTTGATGCTGGCGGCACCGGGTCAACAGTCATTGTTGAGAGTGAGCTCTGGCGTCGGGTGAGCGAAGTGCTGGCCGGAGTATGGGTCCTGACGATCCTGATGTGGTGGTGGTCCGGGAAACCGAAAGCCGCGAAGCGGGAACCGGAAGCACCGCCGATTCACAAACAGCAGTCGCGACTTCTTAAACAAGCACGAAAGGCGGCGCTCGATGGCGATGCGGTGACGGTTAAGGCCACGTTGTTGCAATGGGCGCGCTTGCAGTGGCCCGCTGACGCGCCGCGCAGCGTGGGCGGAATTGCCGCCAGGGTGACGGCGCCACTCGATGCGGAATTGCGGCAGTTGTCACGTGGCACCTATGGCCCCGTGCAAGATGGCGAGTGGGACGGAAAAGCGCTGGCGAAGGCGTTACGTTCATTCGCCGTTCGTAAGGAAGTTGTTACAGTGGAAGTGACGGATGCGTTACCTCCTCTGATGCCGGGTTCCTCCGACTAACGGCCCAAACCCCCGCTTGGATGACGCCGTCCGTCAGACGATCACCATTCGCCGCTGTTCTGCATCGACATCCACGGTTCGGCTGGTGCGAGGGCGTCTCCTTCCTGCAGCAACTCGATGGAAATCCCGTCCGGTGAGCGAATAAAGGCCATCCGTCCATCGCGCGGTGGACGGTTAATGGTTACTCCGGCATCTATTAGTCGCTGGCAAAGTGCATATATGTCGGGTACCGAATAAGCCAGGTGACCAAAGTTCCGGCCTGACCCGTACTTCTCCGAATCCCAGTTGCAGGTCAGCTCAACCTGCGCGTCGTCGTCACCTGGCGCAGCGAGAAATACCAGCGTGAAACGACCTTTTTCGTTTTCGAAGCGTCGCAGTTCCTTCAGGCCAAGCTTGTCGCAATAGAAAGCGAGTGATTCGTCCAGGTCATTGACACGCACCATGGTATGCAGATATTTCATTGTTGTTGTTCCGTCGAATGGTTGACCGTATTGATTCGGGATACCCTATGAGACCACAATATCGCCTTGCTGGAGAATGAATTTGCACCGTATTCGCGCTATTAGCCTCGACCTCGACGATACCTTGTGGGAGATCGGTCCTGTTATTCGTCGCGCAGAGGCGGAGTTATGGAGCTGGCTTGCGCAAAACTACCCGAAAATACCGGCCAGGTTTACGCCGCCAGCGTCGCTGGCGCTGCGCGAGCAGGTGGTTGATGAGTATCCGGACATGGCGCATGATTTTCGTTTTCTTAGAAAAGCTGTTCTGACCCGGATGGCGGAGACAGTCGGCTACTCAAGTGAGTTCGTCGCAGACGCGTTCGCCGTATTTGATGTCGCTCGCAACCGCGTGGATTTATTTCCGGACGTAAGACCGGTCCTGCAAGAGTTGTCCGGACATTTCAAAATTATTGCGCTGACGAACGGGAATGCCAATCTGGAGAAAATTGGCATTCGGGATTTGTTTCATGCGGTCGTTACCGCCACCGACGTGGGTGCGGCCAAGCCACAACCGGTTATCTTTGAACAGGCGGTAAGGGAGGCGGGCGTCCAGCCTGACGAGGTGCTGCACGTCGGTGACCATCCGGAACTGGATGTCGTCGGGGCGAACGAGGCCGGACTACGAACCGCCTGGATGAATCGCAATGGCGAGGAGTGGCCAGAAAATTTACCGGCACCGGATGCCACGATAGTCTCAGTGACTGAATTGCGTGAATTGCTGGATGCCGCGATGCGTGGCATGAATTGGTGATGGGCAAGCCGGATCCTTTGATTATCTACATCCCCGGTTTGATGCCGAAGCCTGAGCCGGATTCGCATCGTCGGGAATTGTTGCGTTGCCTTCTTGAAGGCATTCACCGCATCGATCCTGAGACGGCAGCCGAGTTATCCGCCCGCTCCGATTGTTTCGATATTGTCAGCTGGACCTATGACTTTTACGGTGAACACTACGACATCAATCTGGACCTTGCCGGCATTGAGGATCTACTGAAGCAGCACGACCCGACCGCGGCGGATATTGCCGAGGCCACCTCGTGGCAGCGGCGGCTGCTACGGACAATCTACAAAGCAGGGGACATCCTGCCATTTCTTATTCCGCGCCTGGCCGACGAGACGATCGAATTGCAATTGCGTGACCTGCGACGCTATGCGAAGAATGTCAATGACATAGCAGAACATACGCGGCGATTACTGAAGGTTCCGCTGGAAATGGCGGCGGCGGCTAATCGTCCGATTCTCTTGCTGGCGCACTCTATGGGGTCGGTGATTGCCTACGATGCCTTGTGGCAGCTGTCGCAAGGACAGTCTCTGGACGTGTCTATCGACACACTGATCACGCTTGGTAGCCCGCTCGGCCAGCGCTATATTCAGCGACGACTGCTGGGCCACCAGGAACGCGGCGCGCGGCGATATCCAAACAACATCCGACGCTGGGTGAACCTGGCGGCACGTGGCGAACTGACGGCGCTTGACACCGAACTCAGGAATGATTTTGGTGAGATGGAAACGCTGGGCTTGTTAGAAGGCATCGAGGATCTGGAAATGTTCAATTACTTTCGCCTCGATGGCGTTCTGAATGTCCACGCCGAGTACGGCTACCTGGTCAACAAGGTGACCGCCCGGCAGATCAGGGACTGGTGGCTCGGGCAGCGTTAATATTGTCCATCAATTGCTGAAACTTGCTTGCTGCGCGGGCGGTTGCAGATTGGGTTTGATCACAATATCAATGCGCCGGTTCTTGGCGCGACCTGCCTGGGTTTCGTTATTCGCGACCGGATTGGTCTCCCCGTAGCCGGTTGCGATCAGGCGGTAGCTCTCAATTCGCATCGCATTGACCATGTAGAGTTGCACCGACTCGGCACGATCCTGAGACAGTCTCTGGTTGGATTCATCACCGCCATAAGAGTCGGTATGACCTTCGATAATCAGATCACTGTTCGGGAACACATCGATCGCACGTTCGACTTTTGCCAGCAGGTCAAAGCTGTCGGCGCGCAATGCGGAATCACCACTGTCGAAGGTAAGCCCGACGAGTCGCAGAATTACGTTGTTGCCTTCTCGGAAAACACGCGCCTCGTCACGCGAGAACATTTTCTCAACTTGCTCGAATTGTTCCTTGATGCGTGCCTGCGCCTGGAGGCGTTGCACCAGAGCAGCCCGCTCGGCCGTTGCACCGCCAAGGCGCTCGTCCAATGCGCGGATTTCTTCTTCCATATCGCCGAGGCGAACAAGGCTTTCCTTGTTCTCCTGCTCAAGACTTTGATTCATGTTTTGCATGTCTTCAACATACTGCACCAGCGAACTTTCAAGTTGGTCATGGCCGTCCGACATGAGCGGCAATACATCGGCGGCGTCTGCAATGGCGCGCAGGGGAGCTTCCCATTCCAGGATCAGCTGTTCGACGGATAAGTCCTTGTCACGAATATCACGGACGACCTCGGACAAATAAATGGCGTGTTTCGCCTCGTAATTGGCCTGTTTCGCGAGGCTGCGCGGACGATCGGTGTCGTAACGGTTTTGGCTTAGTTCTTTTTCCGCCTCGGCCAACAGGCTTCTTGCCCTGTTTAGCGTCAACGGCGCATACCGCTCAACCTTTGCCCGATCTGCCGCTTTGATCAGTTGGCGAGTCTCGTTGAGGTATTGCGCCTTGATGGCAACCAGCTCCGCATCTCGATAGAGGCTGGTGGCCTCGATGTCATAGCGTTTGGCACGCTTCAAATCGCCGCGCTCAAGATAGCGGATCGCCGACCCGAATTTTTGTTGAGCTTTGTCCCAAATATCAGTCGAGAGTTCAGGGGACTTGGCGTTCGCAGCGTCCTGGCGACTTTTGCGCACTTGCGACAAGACCGTCTTGGCGAGATCGGCCGATTGGGTAGCGGCCGTGTAATATTTTGTGGCTTCGGCGGCCTTGCTTCTTACGTATTCAATGTTGCGGCCCCGAGCGAGGCCTTTGTCAGCCGCCTGGTAGGCATCCGTAGCACGTTCATAGCTGCGCGGTGCCAACAGTTTTGCATTGGCTGTATTTGCCGCTTCTAATGCGGCGTCCGCGTCCTTGAAGAAGGTCTCATGCAGTTCATCCTGTGCGCTCGCTGTCGCAGCACCGAGGAACAGGATCACAAGCGACATTACTCTGACAAAACTGGTTTTCGCAGCCATTTTGTAGTTCCAATCTCTATAAAAACAGTAATTTAGGGTTCGCGTGCCCAATTGACGAGATACTAGCTGCGCCGCCAGCGGTTTTCTGTGCGGCGCATCTCTTTCTCGCCAAACAATTTGACGTAACGCAATGATTCTACGCTCAAACGGCGCAAGCGGCGAGTCTTGCCCGGGCATGTACCCTCGATGCGGGTCAGCAGTGTGAGTCGGGTCACCAATCCGTGATTTGCTGGGCGCCAGCTCGAGATATGTGCTGTAGCTCACAGACCGTGGCTTACGCTCCTAGTAGTCTCGAGGCATGTCCACAAAGTACTACACGCAATTCAGGTTAAGTGACGCGAATTATCGCGGCGGCAATGAATTCAGTGGTGTTGTTGAGCTAAGTCAGCCCATGGACAAGGACACGAACGCCGCAGATATAGAGGCCGTTCTGGCAAAGAATTTCGATTTGCAACGTAACTCAGTCACCCTGGTGAGCTGGTCACGGTTGCATTAGTTGGCACCATTCCTCTGGCGCAATTATTTCCCCCCGATTATCCCGGCCTTCGAGTCGGGATTTTTTTTGCCAGGGAACCTCTGACTAATTCTGAACTCGCATCTTACGCTTCAAAACATCCAGCTTCGGCGTTGCGAATCTTCGCAAGGGCTAGCCATTACGGGCGATCCGCGCCTTGAATCTGAACATTTTGACACGCAATCTGCTTCGCTCAGAATTAATCAGAGGTTCCCGAAATAAATCCGGCATCGGTCGCGTAAATCATGCGAAAATAATCGCCTTCGGCAGGGCGTGTGTGCATTCATGGCAATCAACAAGCAATTTCGTGGCATCCCGGTAGTTCCATCCGGCCACAAATACACGACTTCAAGCGGTTTCGCGGCGATAAAAGATGGCATCAAGAGCCGTCCGGATACACCGGTAATGACCCGCGGTGGCAAACCGCGCTGGCTGCGGGCACAGCTACCCAGTGGCAGCGGGTTTTCCGGGGTGCGTCAAACCGTCCGCGAAAACCGCCTTAGCACGGTCTGCGAAGAATCTATGTGTCCAAATATCGGTGAGTGCTGGAACAATGGCACCGCAACGATCATGGTGATGGGCTCCGTCTGTACCCGGGCGTGCCGGTTTTGTGCGGTTGACACGGGAAATCCACGTGGTTTGCTGGATGACGACGAACCGTTGCATACGGCGCGAGCCGTTCAGTTGATGGGCTTGTCCTATGTCGTCATTACGTCGGTCGATCGCGATGACCTTGCCGATGGCGGTGCAGCACATTATGCGGCTTGTGTTCGCGCCATCAAGGAGATGAATCCGGACACGGCGGTGGAGGCTCTGACACCCGATTTTAACGGGGTCTTTGCAGACGTTGAAAAGGTCATCGACTCCGGGCTCGAGGTATTCGCCCAAAACGTCGAAACGGTAAGACGTCTGACGCATCCGGTACGGGATCCGCGTGCGAGCTATGCACAAACTCTGCGCGTTCTCGCCCATGCCAAGAAGTTCAGGCCTGGCGTGCTAACGAAGACCAGCCTGATGCTGGGTCTTGGCGAAGAAGATCAAGAGATTATGCAGACGATGGACGACTTGCGCGAAGCCAAAGTCGATATTCTGACACTGGGCCAGTATTTGCGGCCAACGCCCAATCACCTGGCCATTGAACGCTATATCGCGCCGGATGAATTCAACGCCTTCCGGCAGGCGGGACTCGACAAAGGCTTTTTGGAAGTCGTTGCCGGTCCCCTGGTTCGGTCCAGCTACCGGGCGGAGCAGGTTCTGCAGAAAAACAATGTCGGCATTGCTGTTTGATTCTTACTGAAGAGATTTTATGAGCGAATTTTTTATCGAATACGGTCTGTTTCTGTTGAAGACCATTACCTTTGTCGCAGCCGTTGTTGTCATTATCGGTACGGCGGCCGCGGCCGGCCGAAAATCGAGTCGCGAGGGTCTGGAGGTCGAAAACCTGAACCAGAAATACCAGGATCTTGCCAGTGGCCTGCGCAAGATTGTTCTCAGGAAAGATGAATGGAAAGCCGCGGCGAAAGCCGAAAAGGCGCGCTTGAAAGCCGCGGCCAAATCCACTGAGCGCCGCCCAAGAAGTTTCGTTATCGACTTCAAGGGAGACCTGAAAGCCAGCGCCGTGCCATCGCTTCGCGAGGAGGTCAGCGCTATTCTGGAAGTGGCGACCAGGGATGATCAGGTCATTGTTCGACTCGAGAATCACGGTGGCGTCGTCCACGAACATGGCCTGGCTGCATCACAATTAGTGCGCATTCGTCGTCGCGAGATTCCATTGCTGGTTTCGGTGGACAAGGTGGCTGCGAGTGGCGGCTATCTGATGGCGTGCGTGGCCAATCAGATTTACGCGGCGCCCTTTGCCATTCTCGGCTCGATTGGCGTTATTGCGCAGATACCCAACTTCAATCGTTTGCTTGACTCACACGGTGTCGATTTCGAGCAGATTACGGCCGGCGAATACAAACGTAATGTCACCATGTTTGGCAAGAACAGTGACGAAGATCGAGCCAAATTGAAAGAACAACTGGAGGACGTGCACACGCTCTTCAAGGCAGCCGTCAGTGAATACAGGCCGGACCTGGACCTGTCGAAAATCGCGACCGGTGAACACTGGTACGGTACGCAGGCGCTGGAACTGGGGTTGGCTGACGAAATCAAGACGAGCGACGAATTATTGGCCGACATGGCGAAAGAGCGCGATATTTATCGAGTCACCTACAAGTTGAAGCAACCGTTGCAGAAGCGTTTGTTGGCCAATGTTGATAGTGCCCTCGAAAAAATGGACGATGCCGGGTGGCGACGTCGCTTCGAGGCGCGCCTGCCACGCTAAGGCGGCGGTTTCAGGGGAACCCGTGCGGGGCGGCAGTGTCTCAATAGGTGAGTTGTCTCCGAGGTGGTTGGTTTTTGTCAGTTTGGGGCGGCCCGCTATAATGTTGGCCTGACCAAAGGGAGTACCGATGAACAAGTTTTTCTTGCAACGATTTAGTGTCACGATGGCTTGCGCCCTCGCCATTGTTTCCTGTACATCAACGCCGTCGGGGCGAAGCCAGCTGGTGCTCAAATCAGAAGCCGTACTTGAGCAAGAAGCGAGCAGAAATTTCAACAACATCCGTGAAACTGCTCCCCTGGTTAAGGATCGTGCCACGATCGACTACGTGGCCTGTGTGACCAATGCGGTGCTGGATGTCCTCGATGGTGATGACGCCGAACTGTATTGGGAACTGGCTATTGTTGATCACACCATGGTGAATGCTCAGGCCATGGCAGGCGGCAAGATCATCGTTTATTCCGGCATTCTGCCGGTGACCGCCAATCAGGACCAATTGGCGGCCGTCATAGGGCACGAAATCGCGCACGTGACCGCGCATCACACCAACGAGATGGCGTCACGCCAAAGCGTGACCGGCGTCGGTATCGATATCGCGGCAGCAATCCTGGGCGGCGGCTACGCCCGGCAAACCAATGCGGCCCGCGGGGCTTTGTCTGAGGGGGCGATCTACGGTGTCTTGTATCCCTTCAATCGCCGGATGGAAACCGAGGCGGATCTTATAGGCCTGGATTATATGGCGATGGCGGGTTTTGATCCGCGTGAAAGTGCCAAGCTGTGGCAGCGCATGGGGGAAAAAAATACCTCCACAATGCCGGCCTATATGACGACTCACCCATCCGGTGAGGACCGTATCGACAGCCTGGTCAGCCACTATCCGACAGCACTGGCACTATTCAACAAGGCGCAGGAAGAGCGACGCTACCCGGACTTCCAGCTCTAGTGAACCTCTGATCAATTCTGAACTCGCATCTTACGTATCAAAAAA
>CAYUOY010000029.1:0-32815 GCA_964446495.1 uncultured Woeseiaceae bacterium
GTGACCTAACTACGAACCGAGCGGTCGGGAGTTCGAATCTCTCCGGGCGCGCCAATTAAAACAAGGGTTTACCGTCTTCGGTAGGCTGTCCCTCCGGAATATTCGTCTGCGTTGATTTTGTTGGCATTGTTCTGGCTGTCACGCTAACGTGGACGCATGACGAAATGGCTACAAATCATCCTGCAGTCGTTGATTTCATCGGTCAGGAGTAGGCGCGATCTGGCGTTCGAGAATCTGCTGCTTCGTCAGCAATTGGCGGCCATGAAACATCGCCAACCACGACCGAAATTGTCGAATGCCGATCGGATGTTCTGGGTTCTGTTTTCGAAGTTCTGGCCAAACTGGCGGGATGCCTTACACATTGTCACGCCTGAGACGGTCGTTCGATGGCATCGGCAGGGATTTCGGTATTACTGGACGTGGAAGAGTCGTCGGTCAGGGAGACCCAAGGTCGACCCGGCGATTCGGGACTTGATACGCCGCATGTGCCGTGCCAATCCGCTGTGGGGAGCGCCGAGAATTCATGGCGAGCTATTGAAGCTCGGACTGGACGTCTCTGAGGCGACGGTCTCGAAGTACATGATCAGAGATCGGCGGCCACCTTCACAAACATGGCGCACGTTCCTCGAGAATCACGCCAAAGACCTTGTGGCCATAGACTTCTTTACCGTACCGACGGCAACGTTTCGGGTGCTGTTCGTACTGGTGATTCTGAGTCATGATCGAAGGCGCATTCTGCACTTCAATGCCACTGAGCATCCGACGGCTGCATGGACAGCCCGCCAGCTGCTCGAGGTATGTGGCATGGACGATGCGCCACGATACTTGCTGCGGGATCGGGATGCGATCTACGGCGATCTGTTTCGACGCCAAGCAGCATCACTCAACATCAATGAGGTCATTACGGCGCCACGTTCGCCTTGGCAGAATCCGTATGTTGAACGCGTAATTGGCTCGATTCGCAGAGAGTGTCTGAACCACACGATCGTTCTCGGGGAGAGTCATCTAAGGCGGATCATTCGCAACTACGTCAACTACTACAACAATGTCCGGACGCACCTGTCTTTGGTGAAAGACGCTCCCGACAGGCGACCTGTTCAAGCCCCCCAGCTCGGAAGAATAGTCTCACGTCGGTGTTGCGGCGGACTCCATCATGAATACTTCCGGACGGCAGCCTAGGATGAATAAATGGGAGGGACAGGTGGGGTCAGTACGATAGAAATAGGAGTAGCGGGAACATCGACGGACCCACGATCAGGGCAGAGCGAGAGGTCGGATTGGCTAATACCTCTAGCCAACGACCCTATTCAGAAATAGGCGGTTGGGTTTTACCCCGATACCATGGACGGTTGAGTTAAGGCCCGGAATTCCCCCAGTACATATGACACTTCCGGGCTGTGATCACCGCTGCGGGCATAGAACACCATGGGATGAGGCAATGACAAGGATACGTCGGGTGAGTTGGCGCGTTCACGACGCTTCACACGCAGCGTCGACCTGTCGGGTGCGAATTGGCATTCAAGCCGCTACCGGGAGCTGATACAAACCATGGCAGCGTTTTTCCCACCGATAATCGTCCAGGCAAGCAACCTTTCGATCCGTGATTTCACCTTGTTCGTTGGGAGGGGTGCCGTCGAGTCCTCGGTGAACACGGTCCTTGTTGTAATACTCCTGAAACGACATCAACTTTCTCTCCAGATCACGAGCACTCCAGAAAGGAACCTGGTCGAGATACTCTCGACGAACCGTGCCAATCAGTCTTTCGACAAACGGATGCGACAAAGGAACGTATGGCACAGTCTTTACCTCCGTCACATCGAGTATTCTCAGGTTGGCTGGCCATTGGTGAAATAGGAACAGCGGGTCGTTATCAGAGCTAACGTATCGGGGCGCTCGGGACCCGCCGACGATGCGATTGAACATTCGGCAGATTGTGGGCCCATCGAGTGGTCCGGCGTGGACAGCGAAGCCAACGATTCGCCGGCTGAATTGATCCATTATAACCATCACCCAGTGAGACTTGAGGATCAGCGATTCACATCGAAAAAAGTCCACACTCCACAAGCTGTCATTACTGTGGCCAAGAAAAGTGAGCCAGGACGGACCACTGGATCCAGGCTCCGGCCGGTAATGTCTGGCCAACACGCGCCGTACCACATCCTTGTCAATCTCGAGATTGAAAACCAGCGAGATTTGGTACGCAATGCGCTGGTAGCCGAAATTCGGGTTTCTGCGTTTCATCTCAAGGATTGCCGAAATCAGTTCTGCAGATGGCCCTTTGGGGCCCGGCTTGCCACGAGACTTTGGTGTGAACAGCAGGTGGTATTTTCGTTTCACCAGTGTTCGATGAAAGCTGAGAATCGTGGAAGGTTTAAGGATGATAGCTGCTCGTAATAAGCGGGTGGGACGCATCAAAATTGCGCAAAGCCCGACAATAAGTCGGTCACTTGGTCGAAGGTCCGGTGCTCGCGCTCTCGATCGATTGAGTATCACCAGCTGGTGCTTTACCAGCAGCGATTCAGCGACCACCGACCGAGTGCCACCAGGACCTAGCAACCTGGCAACCGTTACGACAAGGTGTACAAAAAATCATGTCGAGATCACGAATCACTGAATCATCGTAACCAAATCAAGGGATATGACAAGACTTTGCAATTTCCCGCTTTTGTTCGGAGAATAGTAAATCGCCCCCCACAGGCGTTTGATTGCTCTTGAAGACACAAAAGTTGTGTTTGTTGGTAAAATCCAGCATCAAATTGTACGGTCACCGAAAACGAAAGCAAGCAGGTATCCATGTCAGTCAGTTCCACAACAAAAAAACTGGTCGATGAGTTTCGGTCGCAACCGACATTGCGTGCCGGTTCATTGATCACAACCGTCTACGGTGACGCAATAGCCTCGCGTGGCGGGACTATATGGGTCGGTAGCTTGATCAATGTGATGGCCGATTTCGGCATCAATGAACGCCTGGTGCGGACGTCCGTGTTTCGATTGTCAAAGGACGGATTGCTCAATGTCAGGCAAATTGGCCGCCGCAGCTTTTACGGTTTGACACCACAGGGCGCCCGCATGTTTGAACAGGCGACGCAGCGAATTTACGGCGAGCCGCATCGAAACTGGTCCGGCAGCTGGTGCATCGTGCTGCTGGCAGCCTTACCTGCGGAATCACGGGAAATCGTGCGCAAGGAACTGGGCTGGCTGGGTTTCGGCGCCATTGGCGGCACTGTGCTTGCCCATCCGTCGCCTGATCGGGCCAGTCTCAATGAGGTCAGTAATCGACTGAAGGTTGCGGACGATATCGTCGTTCTGAATAGCGCGACCGACAGCGATGCACAGGATCGGGTGCTGAGAACCCTGGCACAGAAGAGTTGGAGTCTTGACGATATCGATCAGCGTTACGCGGACTTTGTGAATCGTTTCAAACCTGTTCATGCAGCAGTGAGAAAAGCAAAGTCAATGGATTCCCGGCTGGCCTTTCAAATTCGTACGCTTTTGATCCAGGAATACCGCAAGACGTTGCTGCGGGATCCATTGCTGCCTGTGGGGCTTCTTCCCGCCGGTTGGCACGGTGGCGCAGCGTATGCCTTGTGCCGGGACCTCTATCTTACGGTGTTTGCAGATGCCGACCGTTTTTTGCACGACAACATGGAAACGGCTGAAGGGCCTCTGCCGCCACCGGCACCGCAGTTTTACGAGCGCTTCGGCGGACTCGAACCCCACCGCTGAGCTGACACAATTGTGCGGTCATACCAGCAGCGGCATGAGACGCGTCACATTGCTCAACTTACCCTTTCTTATTCGAACAATGACCAATCAGTTCTCTAAGAACCTTCTTTAGCGTTGATATTTCTTTTTTGCCAAATCCCTGTAACTCGGATTGTTCCAGTTCCTTGGCCTTGATCAGCAAGCTCCTCGAAATTTCCAGGCCGTCCGGATCAATCGTAACTTGAATCTTTCTGCGATCCTGGTAGTCCAGAGATCGTGTAATCCAACCTTTCGTTTCCATGCGATCTATGGTTTTGGACAGAGTAGACTGCTTGCATATAACGCGCTCCAGCAGTTCCCCGACCGAAATCCGTGGGTGATCGATCAACGTCGAAAGTACTCTCCATTCAATGACGGTGACACCGGTGGATGACAAGCAGGACTGAAACTCCTTGCTGACAGCCTGGCTCGCCTGCATCAGCAGATAGGCCAGGTAATCATCGAGAAAGTGTTCTTTTTTATTTGGAGCTGTGTCTTGGGGCATGGGATGCTTCAATTCATGTGTTTACGAGGTGACTCGGTTGCTGATGGCGGCGCCTGTCAGCCGCCTGCAACAGGCGGGAAAAAAATAATCTCGTCATCATCCTTGACAGGGTGGTCGTTGTGTACGTAAGCCTTATTCACTGCCACCTTGACTACTTCACCGAATTCAAAGGCATCCTCATACTGCTTTCCGCGCGTTGACAACCAGTTGATCAGCATGCCGACATCAACAACTTCTGCAGGCAGGCTGACTATCTCCTGATCCTTGCCAACCGTATCTCTAAGCCATGCAAGGTAAGTAATTTTCATCGGCACAGTCTGGCAGCTCCAATTTCATAAGGCCTAACCAGTTTTCTCAAAATCTGGTTTGCGCCGCCCTTGAAACGATTCAATGCCTTCTTTGGCAGCAGCCGTGCACGCGCTCTTGCCGAACGCACGATAACCAACTTCCAAGGCGGACTCTAATGACGGTACCTCGGCGGCCTCTTTGATCGCTTTCTCAATAATTCCTATGACCTGCGGGCTGAGCTTTTGGCCGTTGGAGGTGCAGGAATCAGTGGCATCAAAAGAAGGAACGGTCACTGGTCGTTCAGAAATCTGCTTTGGATTACGTTGCAAGTCATCGACTTTCTTTGCTGCTATCCTGATCAGGTCCTCGTAACTCTCCGCGAGTTCGCCAACAATGCCCAGCTTCCTGGCCGTTTTTGCATCAAGTTTGTTTCCAACACGCAACATGTCGTGGAATGTCTGACCGGCCTCCGGCCAGCGTCGATACGGCACGACCATGCCACCAATGCCCGGTGCTATACCCAGCGAAATTTCAGGAAACCGAAACCAGGCGGTATCAACAGCAACGATGCCATGGCAGCGAATAGCGAGTTCGAGGCCGCCGCCAAGTGCCATACCGTTTACTGCGGCGACGACGGGCTTTGTCATGCAATCGATATGCCTTAGCAGTTCGGAGGAATCCCGTGCGAACTGAGCCGCACCTTCCGCATCGCCCAGATACTCGGGGAAACGCCCTATATCTGCACCGGCACAAAAGGCACGATTGCCGTAACCGGTGATGATGAATCCCTTGACCTGTTGATCATTTTCGTAGCGCTTGATGACCCGCAATATTTCATTGTTCACTTCATCGTCCAGAGCGTTTAATGCCTCCGGTCTCCGAATCGTAATCACTTTGGTGCCGTCCAGATCGTCGACCAGCAGATATTGCAGATAATCCTGGTAGGCGTCGAATTCCTGTCCGGGCATCGGCATTCCCGGCCGTTCTTCCTGTAGCCGCTTCATAATGACATCAAATCGGCTCTTGCCTAATTCGCGCATGAGCTTCAGCGGACCTTTCCGGAATGCAAATGCGAGCCGGCAACCCAGCTCAAGATCGGCAGGAGAGCCGATAGACCGATCAACAATATCCACGGTTTGGGAGAACACGATTCCGAGCAAACGATCGCGGATACGTTGTGCCGTTTCTGCCGGGACTTCGATCGGCTTGCCTCGAGGCACGGTGTTCCAGACCTCGACTGAGCGAAAAACCGGGGCAGGGCGGTAGTGTTCGCCTTCCTCATTTGCCTGCAGTGTATTTACTTCGGGAATGATCTCGTTGCCATTGGCAAAGTTGAGCACGTCAAATGGTCCTGCAAAGACATAATCGAGTGCAATGCTGTCGATCTCCCGGGCGGAAGCGTCCTCAGTGAGATACGCTGCTTCGTTGCACCAGTTGTCGAAGATCCGGTCCAGCATGAAACAGACGTCATCGCTGGTGACCATCGGGACCTTGCCGGTGGCACAAAATAACCATCGCAGGTACTCAAGTGTGTTGGTATTCCCGGTTTCCCAGTCGATTACCTCGACTGCTGGATTACTGAAAGCGGGGGCGAAGAAGTGCGTTACCGTACAGCGACCGGGGTTCTGAAGATGCGAGAAGAGCCAGGCAGCCGGTATCGAACTGGTGTTCGAAGTAATCAGCGTATCTTCCCTGACGACTGACTCTATCCTGGAAAAAATCTGCTGCTTGAGATCCAGGTTTTCCGTGGCAGCCTCGATGACCCAGTCACAATCTGCAAGCGTTGAGTAGTCCGTGCTCACATTCAGGCCGGACATTACTCCTTCTGCCTGTTCCTTGCTTAGTTTGCCGCGCGCCAGACCTTTCTCTGCATATGCGCCGATGCGCTCAAGCGATTTCTGCAGCTGATCTTCCACAATATCGATCAGAATCAGAGACAAACCAGGGATAGCGCTTTTCAGATAGTAGGCGATATCGGGGCCAATGGTCCCCGCGCCGATGATGCCGACTTGCTTTGGCAGCGGTCTGCAAGGAGTACTAATAAGTGGGTTGTTAAATGTATTCATCTGTTCCTCAATACTGGTGTTCAGGCAGAGATAACTCCTGCCTCCTCGAATTCGGACAGCCGCTCTTTGTCGTATCCGACCTCGGCAAGTATTTTCAAAGTATGCTCGCCATATTTTGGCGGAAACGATAGTTCAGTTGTCGCACCGGCTTCATCTACCGGCATGGGTTGCATGCGAATAGTCTTGCCGTCCGGGGTTTGTGTTGTCGTGAATTTGTCGGCCAGTGCTTCCAGCCCGGAAACCTCGGGAACGGTATTGATTACTGCATGGGCAATGGTTGCTTCTTTGAAGTCCCGGACTAACTCAGCGATGCTGTGCCTGGCGGCAACCGTGCCAATGTCTGTATATATCTTTTGCAAATCCTGTATTCTGCCGTGATTGGTGGCGCGTTGTTCGTTGGCGACGTGACTGAATTTCGGGATTTGCGTCAAGCGAAGCCATTGGAGATCGTTACCGATCGCCACATAGATATAACCGTCTTTTGTGTTGTAGACATTGGAGGGTACAAATTTCCGGTGTTCGTTGCCGGCTCGCGTCACTTCCGTGTAGTCGCAGTCAAAGTCCAGCAGCGGCAGGGTTGTGATTAGCCAGGAAGCAGCAACCTGCAGCATTGATACATGAATCGCCTTGCCGGTGCCCGTTTGCGTTCTTTGCAGCAGCGCCAGACAAACGCCGGCAAAGACCTCGTCTCCGGCTTTCAGGTCAACGACCGGTAACCCGGTCAGGGTCGGCCCGCCATCCCTCGCGCCGGTGAGTTCCATGAATCCGGACATGGCCTGTATGGCAGGATCATAGCCGGGAACATTGGGGTAGTCGGGCCCCATGGCGGATATTCCTGCCCAGATGATGTCCGGCTTGATCGACTTCAGGGTTGCGTAGTCGATCCCGAGCTGCTCGTAGCGTCCTGGCAGTGTATTGCAGCAAAAGATGTCAACATCCAGTTCCCGGATGAGGCGGTGGAGTATTTCCTGCCCCTGCGGCTCCTTCAGGTTCAGCGCGATGCCCTCTTTACCGACATTCGGGGCGATGAAATAGCTGTGCCGATCTTCATCGACTACCTTGCTGCCAATGTAGCGGTTTGGGTCACCTGGATGTCCTGACCCGTAGGGCGTCGCCTCAATGCGGATCACGCGCCAGCCGAGTTGTGCAAAACGCAGGGTCGCAGAGGGCAGCGACAAAGCCTGTTCCAACGATAGTACTGTGTATTGTTGCATCGGTTTTCTTTAGCCGTCGGCCTGTGCCGGCGCGTTGTTGGTTGCCGCATCCTGCAATTGACTGAGCGCCCGAACAATTTTTTCCGGTGTTAGCGGCGGGTTAAGAATTCGCACGCCGATTGCGTTAAAAACGGCGTTGGCGATAGCGGGCGCTATGACGATGGTCGGTAGCTCGGATATACCCTTGGCGCCGTAGGGACCCTCTGCACAGTGACTTTCAATAAAGTGCAAATCGAGTTCAGGCATTTCCGGTGCCGTCACCACCTTGTAATCCCGGAAGCAAGGGTTCTTGAGCATGCCTTTCTCAAGTTGCATATTTTCACTCAGTGCATAGCCCAGGCCCATCGCGATGCCGCCCTCTATCTGCGCTTCGAGGCCCATACGATTCAGAACTCTGCCCACGTCCTGCGCAACAGTGATCTTTTCGACGGTGACTTCCCCGGTCCACGTGTCCACCGTTACTTCGGCTATATGCACGGCGTGAGCATAGGCCGCGGAAGAATTCGAAATATTATCCGGTCCTTCCGGTTCGCTGTTCGGCTCGTAATACTCCGTCGTCATGACTATTTCCGGTTCTTTCTGGAAGTGCATGAGACGCATCAGCTTTTCCAGTTTGATAACGACTTCCCCGTCAGCGGCCATGACGACGTGGTCCTGGCGAAGGTCCAGTTCTGCTTCCTTCTTGTCCAGCAAGCTGCTCGCCGCATGCAGAATCTGCTTTTTTGCCTTAAGGGCGGCGCGGCGTGCGCTGTTGCCGGCGATAAATGTCGTGCGGGAGGCATGCACGCCCACATCCCACGGGGCCACGTCCGAGTCATTGTTAACGATCGTAATGTGTTCCAGTGGCACACCGAGTTCTTCTGACACGATCAGGTTAATTACCGCATCGATACCCTGGCCAATTTCGGATGCGCCGGTTATGACGGTGACCCGGGCGTAGTCATCCACCTTTAAAATGGTGCCGCAGCCATCGGACTTGTGAATCTTCGCGCCACCTGCGTTGTGAATCGAAGAAGCAAGGCCAATGCCTCTCTTGTATCTTCCCTCCGTGTCGCGCGCATCGGCATACTGTTTTCGCTTTCTGCAATACTCTGTCGCATCTGCCGCCGTAGTGATGCACTGATCAAGGACACAGTCGTTCAATACCGATTTTTGTGGAGTGACCTCTCCGGATTTCTGCGCATTCTTCAGGTGGAATTCGACCGGATCCATGCCGAGTTCATCCACCAGCATGTCCATTTGCTGCGCGGTGGCAAACGTCGTCTGCACATTGCCATAGCCGCGGAATGATCCGGCATAGGGATTGTTCGTGTATATCGATTGCGCTTTGTAATCGACCACCGGCACCCGGTAATGGCCGGATACGGTGCGCATGCTGACAACCGGTATAGTCGGTCCCCAGGACGTATAGGCACCGTTGTCCAGCAACAGATCGGCGCTGCGGAACGTCAGCGTGCCGTCTTTCGTGCAACCGGTGCGCATGTGAATAACGGCAGCCTGGCGTGTCGGTGAACTCTTGAATTCCTCTTCGCGGGAATACATGACCTTAACCGGTCGCCCGGTTTTTCTTGCCAGCAGTGCGGCTATCGGTTCATAGGGATAGACGTCCAGCTTGGAACCGAATGCGCCGCCGATTGGTGGCTGGATGACGCGTATGTCTCCGGGATGCATGCCCAATGCCGGCGCAAGATCCATCTTGTAATTATACGGGTACTGAGTCTGGGACCAGATGGTCAGCTTGCCAAAGCTGTCAAAATCAGCAATTGCACAGGACGTCCCCATGCAGCAATGCGTGACATGGTGAACCCTGAATACATTGTCTACTATGCAGTCCGATGCTTTCTCGGCAGCCTCCAGATCACCGTGTTTGAATGCGAAGTGCAGGCTTTTGTTGCCGGGAAAATTGTCATGAATAAGCGGAGCGCCTTCTTTGCGCCCGTCCTCCGGAGAGAAAATACCGGGCAGATCCCGGTATTTCACCTCGATCAGGTCTAAAGCCCGATCCGCTATTTCTTCGCTCGCCGCGGCGACGGCCGCCACCTCGTCATGCTCACACAGCACCTTGTTCTTGAGGGCGACGTTGTCGCGGACAAAACCAAACTTGAGGCCCTTCGCATCCTGCCCTGTCAGGACCGCATACACACCGGGTAGCTGTTGCGCCGCCGATACATCGATGCTGATGATTTCTGCATGTGGACGCCCGGCATGCAGGATCTTGCCGATCAGCATTCCTGGCAGCACCATGTCGTTGATGTAACGGGTCTTGCCGGTCGCTTTGTCGGGCGCATCCGGTTTGGGGATGCGCTGACCGATGAGGGACGATTTTTCGATACGGGTGTTGAGGGTTTCTTTGCTCAATGGATTAACCTTATTCATTGCTATCGACCACGGCAGCTATGGCGTCAAACACCTTCGTATAACCGGTGCAGCGGCAGACATTTCCTTCCAGACCACGTTTCATTTCATGCTTCGTCAGCTTTGGATTCTTCTCTATCAGGTCACTTGCCTGGACGATCATTCCGGGCATACAGAAGCCGCATTGAATGGCGCCATGATCGACAAACGCCTGTTGCATGGGATGCAGTGCGCCGGCAGTTTGCAGGCCTTCAATGGTCACGATGTCACGGCCATCGCAATCGACCGCATACATCAGGCAGCTGTTGATTGTCATGCCATCAACCTTGATCGTGCAGGCGCCGCATTCACCTTCACCACAGGCGTACTTGGTCCCGGTGAGATCAAGTGCATCTCGCAGCATGAACAAGGTCTTCATGGTCACCGGAACGTCCAGCGTGACCGGGCGACCGTTGAGTGTGAAATTAATTTCCGTTTTCAAAGACATTATTCAAGACTTCTCTGGTGAAAACACGCACAAGATGATCGCGATACCATGCGCTGGCGCGAAGGTCGTCAATGGGAGTTGCATCTGCGCCGGCGGCAGCAACGGCTGCTTCGATGTTTGCCGCATCCAGCGGCTTTCCTTCCAGTACGGATTCGACACCGCGGGCACGCAGGGGGGTTGGAGCCACGGCACCGAAGGCAACTCTTACATTACTGAAGAAACCATCTTCAAGTTTACCGCCAATCCCCAGGGAGACCGTTGAGATCTCCAATGCGGGTCGCGGGCCGGATTTTCGAAAGCGCGCGACAAATGCATCAGCCGGCCTGTCGAACACGACGGCCGTCAACAATTCGTTTTCCCGCATGACGGTTTTTCCCGGCGCAGAAAAAAAACCGCTCAACGGCACACGCCGGGTTTTGACATCGCGATCAACCCAGCTCGCAAGCTCGACCGCTGCGTCCAGTACCAGCAGTGGTATGATCATGTCTCCGGCAGGCGAGGCGTTACAGATATTGCCGCCGAGGGATGCGGCGTTGCGGATCTGGTCGCTGGCGAACTGATCAGCCGCTGCAACGAGCACCGGGGCACATGCATTGATGCGTTGACTGTTTTTTATCTCGGTCACAGTCGTCAGCGCGCCAATCCTGATTTTTTCCTCGCTCACATCAATGCCCGACAGGCCATCTATGCAGCAAATGTTCATCAAAGTGCTCTTGTATTCCCGCAAGCCGGCATCTGTTTGCGGTGCCAGATCTGTGCCTCCGCAAAAGACGGTGACGTCGGTGTCGGCCATCGCTTTTACGGCATCCTGCAGACGTCGAGGCGACAGGTAGGCTTGTATTTCAGACATCGTCTATTCTCATTTCGTCATGCGGCCTAAAAAACGATTGGTTCCCGGTAACGCCCGTATGCTGCCACCAGTGTATTGGTGATTTCACCCACTGTGGCATACGCTTTTACGGCATCCATGACCGCAGGCATGACATTGGTGTTGGCCGTCGCAGCGGTCCTGATCTGCGTGAGTGTGCGTTCCACCTCCGCTTGATCGCGTTCTGCCTTGACCGCATTCATGGCATCAATCTGTTCCTGGGCGGCTTTCTCATCATAGGGATGGTATTCAGGTTCGCGCTGTTCTTCCTCTTCTGTCCGGTAACAATTCACACCGACCTTGCGGGTTTCACCGGACAGAATGTTTTTCTGATTTTCGTACGCCTGGGCAGATACCCTGGACTGAATGACACCCTCTGCAATCTGTTTGACGATTCCGCCCTCGGCATCGACCTGGTCGATGATGTGTTGCATATCCTCGCGCATCTGGTTGGTCAGGGTTTCAATGTAATAAGACCCTGCAAGAGGATCGGCCGTGTCGCACAGCCCCATTTCCTCTACCAGCAGTTGCATTGTTCTAAGAGACAGTCGTTGCGCAAATTCGGAGGGGATCGTATAGGCCTCATCGAAACAGCACAGCGCCATGGTCTGTGCTCCACTGAGCGCACCAATCAGGGCATAGTAGGCCCCGCGCATGATATTGTTTTCGGGCTGTTCGGCATACAAACCATTGCCGCCGCCGCCGGCAATCATGCGCAGCCACATGGAGCGGGGGTTCTTGGCGCCGAATTCCTCTTTTACAATCTTCGCCCACAGACCGCGACCCGCCCGGAATTTGGCGACCTGTTCGAATATATTGCCGTAAATATTGAAGTTGAACGACAGGCGTCCGGCAAATTCATCGATATCGAGACCGCGTTCCAACGCGCCCCGGGTATAAGCCCTGGCAATACAGAAAGCATAGGCCATTTCCTCTGTCGGTTTGGCGCCTGACTCGCGGATGTGATAACCACAAACGCTCACGGGTGTGTACTTGGGCGCGTACTTCGCACAATACTCAATCGTGTCGCAGACCAGTTTCACCGACGGTTCAACCGGAAAAATCCAGGTCCCTCGTCCAACAAATTCCTTCAGGATGTCGTTTTGCGCCGTTCCCCTCAGCTTCGTAATGTCATAACCGCGCTTTTCCGCCATCGCCAGATACATGGCGATCAGGATCGCCGCGGAACCGTTGACGGTGAGCGACACGGTAATTTTTTCGAGATCAATACCGTCAAAGGCGATCTCGAAATCACGCAACGTATCCACCGCCATGCCAACCCGGCCAACCTCGCCAATGGCCATCGAGTCGTCTGTGTCCAGTCCGATCTGGGTGGGTAAATCGAAGGCGACATTCAGGCCGGTCTGTCCGTTGGCGATCAGATATTTGAATCGCTCGTTGGTCTTGCTGGCATTGGCAAAGCCGGTGTACTGGCGCATGGTCCAGGGGCGTTTGCGGTACATCTCCGGGTGTATGCCACGAGTGAAAGGATACTCTCCGGGATTGCCAAGCATTTCGAGACCACCGGAAGCCTCAACGTCTTCGGCGGTGTAAAGCGTCTTGATCTCAATACCGGATTCGTTGATGACCTGTTTGAGTTTGGTGTCAGCCGGCGTGCTCATGCTACGTTCTCCCCGATAAAGCTGACGATCTTCTTGAAATCCGTTCCTGTGGGGAAAATTCCACTCAATCCCAGCGCCTTCAGGTCTGCAAAATCTCGAGTCGGAATGTTGCCCCCGATGATCCACAGCTTGTCGGTCAATTCGTGTTGTTGCAGAAGTTCGCCCAGTCGCTGACAGAACAACATGTGCGAACCGGCCATACTGGACAGTCCGATCACATCCACATCTTCTTCGAGGGCTATCTCGGCGACGGCTTCCGGCGATTGCCGGAGGCCGGTATAAATCACTTCAAACCCGGCATCCATCAGGGCCCGCACCACAACCTTGGCTCCCTGGTCATGGCCGTCCAGTCCTGGTTTGGCGATCAGTACTCGTATATTCGCTTTCATGACAGCAGGCCCTTTGCGATAACCAGTTTCAGGATCTCACTGGTGCCGCCGCCAATCAGGGTGAAGCGAACGTCTCGAAGATAACGTTGCACCGGGTATTCCATGGCAAAACCATATGAGGCCAGTACCCGACTCGCCTTGTCGCAAACGGTCATTGCGGTTTCGCTGGCGTTCAACTTGCACATAGCGGACTGCAAATGATGTGGTTTGTCGTTATCCGCCAGCCACGCGACAAAATGCACGTAGTGTTCCGCCACCTCAAGTTCAGTGGCCATTTCCGCCAGCTTCAGTTTGATGGCCTGGAAGGCGCCGATGGGTTTGCCGAACTGTTTGCGCTCACCCGCGTAACGAACCGCCGCGTCCAGTGCCGCCCTGGCGCAGCCGATCGCCAGTGCGCCAGTGATAATACGGACTTCCCCGAGCAGTTTTCGCAGATGCTTCTCACCATCCCCTTCTTCGTGACTGAGGCGGTGATCCTCCGCGACGAAACAGTCGTCGAACGTGACCTCCGAGGTCGGGAAAGCGCGAACCCCCATCTTTTCGATGGGTTTTCCCACGTGCAGGCCTTTGCTGCCTTTCTCAACGAGGAAGATGGTCAGTCTTTTCTCCTTACCGGCTTTTGCAAAAACGGTGAAAAAATCGGCAAGCGGAGCCTGGCTGATCCAGGTTTTTTGCCCGTTCAGGGCATACCCGCCGTCGATCTTGTCGGCTTGTGTCCGCAAGCCGCTCAGATCGCTACCGGCGTTGGGCTCGGTCATGCAGATTGCGCCTATCTTCTCGCCCGCAATAGCCGGCATCAGCAAGCGTTCGCGGATATCTTCGTTTCCAAGCAGGTGCAAAAATTTCGTGCCCATCAGGGACTGCATCGAGGCGGCCGCTGCCAAAGTCATGGAGCCACGTGCCAGTTCTGTCAACGCCAGGCAATAGGTGAGCAGGTCCGAGCCGGAACCGCCGACTTCTTCGGGATAGCGCATACCGAAAAATCCCAGGTCACCAATTTCCCTGAACAAGTCGATCGGGAATTCGTGCGCCTCATCAAAAGCGGCCGCTTGCGGCGCAATCTGTTCATCGCTGAAGCTCGCGAAGGTATCACGGATAAGAATCTGTTCGTCTGTGAGATTAAAATCGATGACCGTTAACCTTGTTGGATTACCAGTACATCCAAACCGTAATCTCGCTTCGCCGCCTCTTCGGAAATAACACCGTCACGGACTTCGCGCACAAGGGTCTCGCGATCCCGCTGCTGTGGATCGCCATACCCGCCGCCACCATTCGCCACCTGGTAATAGCGAGTCCCGTTGGGAACATCGGTGATTAGATCCTTGTTGCGCGGGATGACCTTCTGACCGTCCGGATAGGTCAGTTCGATGAGATTCAGACCGGCGTCCTGCCCGCCGAACAGCCCGAAAGCAGGTTTGAAGTCACCATCTCCGAACGTGACGAGCTGCGTGTCGTCCGATCCAATCTCGTATAGGGTTTCCGTGCCGAGACCACCACGCCATTGCCCTGCGCCGGCGGAATCCGTGAGGTACTCATGCTTGATGAGCAAGTGAGGTGTCTGCTGCTCGAACATTTCGTAATCCTGGTCGAGCACCCCGCCTGACGCATCAATCATGCCGATGTGATCATAACCATCGGTCCCCTGCATGCCTCCCGAGCCGCCTTTTTGTCCCATAAAAAAGATATCGACATAGTCATCGTCCTTGTCGGGGTCGATGCCGGTGGTCAGCGAACAAAGCAGGTGATTCCATCCCGCCGTAATTCGATCGGGAATGGCAGGGCCCAGGGCTCGCATGATTGCATCGGCGTTGGGAGGGCACAGGTGATTGCCAAAGGTAGTCGCTTTCGGGTAAGAGGCATTCAGTATCGTGCCTTCCGGGATGATAATATCAATGGGCTGTACCATTCCCTCGTTGTGCGGGATGTCGGGATTGACCATCTGCAGGAAAGTGAGGATGGTTGCGGATGCGCTCGATGTAAACGTGCCATTGACGAAACCGTTGGTCTGTTCATCGGTCTTGCTGTAGTCGAAGGTAATGTGTCGATCCTCAACAGTGATCGCAACCCGGATCGTGAACTCGCTGCCTTCATGGCGGCCGTCATAGAAGACGAAGCCCTCTCCCTCATACTTGCCATTGGGGATGTTGCTGATCTCCGCTTCCATCATTTTTCGAGTGGCATCGAATAACGCTACCTTGTGTGCAGTAAAACTCTCAACACCATACTTCTCAAGCAGCTTCTTCATGCGCCGCTCACCAACCGTGCAGGCTCCCATCTGCGCCCGCATATCGTGTTGTACGATATCAAAACGAATATTGGCAAAGATCAGGTCCCACACGTCCTGCCTGATGTTGCCGCGATCGTATACTTTCACTGGTGGAATCCGCAGAGCTTCCTGCCAGACCTCTACGGCATTGGGGTTATAACCACCGGCGACGGCACCGCCAATGTCGGCCTGGTGGCCTTTTGCCGCAGACCAGGCGACCAGCTTGCCCGCAAAGAAAATGGGTTTGAAAACGGCGACGTCGTTGTTCTGGTTGCCCATGGAGAACACGTCGTTGTGAAAAATCACGTCGCCGTCGTTAATGTCGCCGTCGAAATACTCAAGGATGTATTTGCAGACGGGCGCCAGTGAGAAAGCCAGGATAGGCAGGTTCTCGGTCTGCTCCAGCATATGGCCCTGGGCGTCATAGAGGCCTGTCACAAAATCCTTTGCCTCGCACAGGATCGGAGATCGCGCTGTCTGCTGGATGGACATGCTCATTTCATCGGTGATCGATTTGAAGGTCCTGGCATAAACCGACAACAGGATGGGGTCTATATCACTCATGCTGCATTCTCTCCGAGAGTATGTGAGACAAGATCGGCGTGGCCTTTTTTGTACAGGGCAAAAGAACCAAACTGATCCACCAGGCAATCGAATGATTCACTGACATAGATGGCGGTCGTGATTTCCTCGATGATTGCGGGACCGCTCACCCGGTTACCGTAGTGCATTTTGTGGCCGTCATAGACAGGCACGGTCTCGTATAATTTCTTGCTGAATATGTACGCGGGCCGTTCACCCTTAAGTGCGGCTGAAGAATCGGATCCTGCGAACTGCTCCTCATTGAAGGATGGTTTTTCGGTAAAACCGAGCGCCTGAACGCGTACGTTAATCATCTCTATGGGAGTGTTCTGTTCTATGAGCGAATAACCGTACAGTCGGTTATGCTCAAAATGAAAAACATCGGCAATTGCGTCTTTGTCCTGCCCGTCGAAATCCGCCTGTGGAACCACAAATGACACTTCATGGTGCTGCTTTGTATAGCGGCAATCAAACTTGATGCGGAATTCACGTTTATCTTCGTCAATCTGCTCTTGTCCCAGAAGTTGTTTGCCATCGTCAACCATGGCCGACACCAGGCCATTGAGCTTGTCCCAGTCGATATCATCCATGCGCGAAACGAACGTGCGGATATAGTCGTGCTGCATATCGGCCATCAGCATGCCGACCGCGCATAAAATTGAGGACTCGCGCGGTACGATTTGCAAGGGGATTTCCAGTTCTTCACAAATCATGCACGAGTGGAGAGGGCCGGCACCACCGGCAACCACCATGGGAAATTCACGCGGATCGAAACCACGTTTAATGGTGATTTCTCTCACACCCTGCGCCATGTTGTTACACGACACGCGGTACATGCCGGCAGCCGCTTCCTCTATCTCCATGCCCAGCGGTTGCGCAATATGTTCGTCAATGGCAGCCCGTGCGGCGTCCATATCAAGCTGCATCTTGCCGCCGGCAAAAAAATCGGGGTTCAGATAGCCGAGTACCAGGTTGGCATCCGTACAGGTTGGGAGGGTGCCTCCTTTACTGTAACTCGCCGGTCCGGGGTCCGCGCCGGCACTTTGCGGTCCCATCCGCAGCAATCCGCCATCGTCTATCCAGCCAATGGAGCCACCGCCGGCACCAATGGTGTGGATTCCCAGCATTGGCAAGGCAATGCGGTGGCGATCGATAGTGCCCTCATTGACAACGACCGGACTGCCGACGACCAGTGCCGCCTCGAAACTCGTTCCGCCCATGTCGATCACGATACAATTGTCCTGATCGTGAACTCGAGCATAGAACTGGCCTGCGCCGGGACCGGCGGCTGGACCCGAAAGAAGTGTCAATGCGGCGCTTTCACGTGCCGCATCCGGCGACATTACGCCGCCGTTCGATTGCATGATCAGCAGTATGCCCTCAAAACCAATCACCTTGAGTTTCGCCAGGAGTTGATCGAGGTAATGGCTGAGGATAGGGCCGATATAGGTATTTAGAGCTGTCGTGCTGACCCTCTCGTAAAAGCGGATGGAGGGAAGCAGGTTGCTCGAGGCGGTCAGGTAGGTATCCGGCAGCAATTTGCGCACTAACTTTGCTGCCTCCTGTTCGTGTTCATGATTTGCAAAAGAATTCATGAAACAAATAGCCACCGCGTCGACATTTTCCTGTTTGAATACGCCAACGGCGGTCTCAACATCAGCCAATGACAGCGGTGTAATTTCATTGCCGTCGCGATCTATCCGGCCTTCGACTCCGAGTCGCAGGTAGCGGGGTATCAGTGGCTCAACGTTCGTGTAACGGTTGTTGTATTGTTCCTCACGAATGCCGCGGCGCATCTCCAGTGCATCACGCATGCCGCTGGTCGTCAGCAGGCCTGCCTTTGCACCTCGGCGGGTTAGAGTGGCATTGGTGGTGACAGTGGTTCCATGCACGATTGTATCGATAGAGGCGGCGAACTCTGCAACACTCATCGGCGGATCCATTGATGCCGCGATTTCGCTCATGCCATTGATGACAGCAATGGAAGGATCATCCGGTGTCGAGAGGATTTTGAAGATCTCCGGCTCACGATCTTCCCACGCCACCAGGAAATCGGTAAACGTGCCACCAACATCAATGCCTATTTTCAGACCGGCCACATCTTATCCTCACTATTATTCGTTAAGAACGACGAGGGAGCGTTTGTACGTCACGCAATGTTGTTATAAGGTATATGAGTTTTCATTATATGAAAATGGATCGATTGATGTTAGCCAGAAACAGTTAATGTGTCAATGATCCGCAGCCTGCCGCGAAGGTGGCGCTTTGCCCTGAGCCCGAGCAACGGCAAGTACAGCAATCCCCTGGAGATAACGAAACATGGATTTTAAAGCGGAAATTCCCTACGGAAATTACTGGAGCACGCCATTTGCCAAGTGGCAGGGAAGCCTGGCGAATCTGCACAGCGTGAGGTTTGCGGCGCATGTGGCCAAACAGGAGCTGGCAAAGCGGGATTTCCCCATTGAGGCCATCGATTACGGTGTTCTCGGGATGACGACACCACAGAAAAACTCGTTTTATGGCTTGCCGTGGCTGATGGGCATGGTGGGAGCGGGTGGTGTCGGTGGGCCGACTGTTGGCCAGGCATGTGCCACCGGTGTGCGCAGTATGCTTGCGGCGGCACAGGAGATCGAAACCGGACTGGCCTCATGTGCTTTGTCCATCGTCTGTGACCGGACATCCAACGGGCCGCATATCTTCTACCCGAATCCAAAAGGTCCGGGCGGAACGGGTGATTCGGAAAACTGCGTACTCGACAATATGATGCTTGATCCGTTGGGGAATCACTCCATGGTGCAGACTGCCGAAAACGTCGCCACACGCCACGAGATTTCGACCGCGCAGCAGCATGAGCTGGTGCTGCGACGCGAGCAGCAATATCAAGCCGCGCTGGCAGATGAGCATGCATTCCAGAAGCGTTACATGACCTTGCCGTTCGACGTGCCGAGCCCGAATTTTCGCAAGACGGTAGCCACCATTGATGGAGACGAAGGAGTGACAGAGTCCACTCCGGAAGGGCTGGCCAAACTCAGACCCGTACTCGAAGGTGGCACGGTGACCTACGGCGCGCAAACGCACCCTGCGGATGGTAGTGCAGGAATGATTTTCGCGACAGCAGAGAAAGCAGCGGAACTCAGCAAAGAGCCAAAGATCGCGATCCGTATCCTGGGATTTGGGCTCGCGCGTGCCGAACTTGCTTACATGCCGGAAGCGCCGGTGCCGGCCGCGAAACAGGCGCTCGCTCAGGCCGGCAAGTCAATCCGGCAAATCGATGTCATCAAGACGCACAATCCCTTCGTCGCCAATGACCTGGTGTTTGCCAAGGCGACCGGTGCCGATGTCATGAACATGAACAACTACGGTTGCTCTCTGGTCTGGGGTCACCCGAACGCGCCGACGGGATTGCGTTCCAGCATCGAAATGATCGAGGAACTGGTCTTGCGAGGAGGAGGAGTGGGCTTGTTTACGGGCTGCGCGGCCGGGGATACGGCCATGGCGGTGATCATTGAAGTAGTCGATCGTCGCTGATCTAAAGTCACGCACAGGGTTGGACAATTGCAGAGACGACCAATCGATCATGTCTGACGATTCCATGGTTCAGGCTATTCTGGACGGTAAGCGTTCGGCAGTGGCCCGTGCCATCACGATGGTTGAAACAGGGGGGGGACAATCCACCGAGCTGCTGCAGGCAATTCATGCTCACACCGGTTCTGCATACAGGCTGGGCATCACCGGTCCGCCCGGCGTGGGCAAGTCAACATTGATCAATCAGCTCATTATGTATTTTCGGCGTCAGGACAAAACTGTGGCCGTGCTTGCCGTTGATCCGAGCAGTCCATACACGCGGGGGGCATTGCTCGGAGACCGGCTCAGGATGACAGACGGCGAACAGGACAGCGGCGTCTTCATACGAAGTATGGCATCGCGCGGATCGCTGGGGGGGTTAAGTGTTGCGACGCATGATGCAGCAAATATCCTGGATGCTGCAGGGTTCGATTACGTTCTGATTGAGACCGTTGGGGTCGGCCAGTCCGAGCTGGACATCGCCGCCACAGCGGATACCGTGATAGTGGTACTGGTGCCGGAATCCGGGGACTCTGTGCAGGCAATGAAAGCCGGCTTGATGGAAATTGCCGATTTTTTCGTACTCAACAAATGCGATCGGCCCGACAGTGGCAGCGCTTTCGAGGCACTTCAGTCAATGCTGAGTCTGCGTCCGCACAGTGGCGATACCTGGTTGCCAGAGGTTGTCAGGACCGTCGCATCGGCGGGAAAGGGTATTGAGCTTGTTGCAGAGCAAGTTTGCCGGCACCGGGACTTTCTCAACGCAACGGAAAACATGGATGAGCGGCGAGAACAACGACTTCGAGCCCATGTCAGGGGAATTGCGGAAAAGACAATTTGTGCGGAGCTTTGGGAAAACACAGAACCGGAACAACTCACCGCTTCTATTCGGCAGGCACTTGACGGGAAGTTGTCACCGTATGAGCTGGCGCAATCTATTGTCAAAAACTATGTCAGGAATTCAGCGTCGGGAGCGTGACGTTAGATGGGACGCGGTCGACATTTATTCGCCATCCCGTAATCTCAGTTTCGAAAGTCGTTATCTGGTCTCATATACAGCGAAGTGGAAGAACTTTCCATAGTGATCAATCATCCCTCCGCGGAGGGGTTTCTTGCTGCAGAGAGAATTTTTTCGTTGACCTCGGAGTCGTGATGAATGGTACAGGATGTAGCTTTGCAACCAGTGGATCACCGAATACCGTCGACTCTGGCGTCGTCGTAACGGGTCTTCGCTTGATTAAATAAAAAAAGATGCTGTTGTACGAAATGTTTCGGAGTGCCGGTAACGCCATCGCGCACCTGACGACCCTGTAGGTGCGCCTGTCGGAGCGAAATTATCGCACTGAGTTCACTGGTTCAGGTCGGGTTGTTTCATGTCCGCCGTTTTTTGCAAAACCAGCTCGCGTACATCTTCCACTACGACTTTACCCATTGCATTGCGAGGTAACTGATCTACAAATAATACTTCCCGAGGTATCTCGAAGCGCGCGATCCGTCCTGCGCAGAAATCGAGTATTGTTTTGCTGTTCACGTCGGCGTCTTTCGCGACCACGACTGCGACCACAATCTCACCCCAGTAGTCATCCGCAATGCCCACTACCGCAACCTCTCTAAGGTGTTCGCATTGACTCAAAACATTCTCGATTACGGCCGGATAAATATTTTCTCCACCGCAAATGATCATGTCTTTGCTGCGCCCATCAACGTACAGGAAGCCGTCGCTGTCGCGATGCGCGACGTCTTCGGTGTGGAACCAGTCATCGGTGAATGCCGCACGAGTCGCTTCGGGATCATTCCAGTACTCGATCATGACATTCGGGCCACGGACCAGGATTTCACCCTTTTCGCCCACCGCAACATCGCGACCGTCTTCGTCCACTAACCTGATCTCACAATGCAAGGCGGTCTTCCCGGTTGACGCCGGTCGTTGCATTACTTCCCGGAATGGCATGTAGGCAGCGATGGGTGCCGTTTCTGTCGATCCATAGACCTGCACAAGTGGCACACCGCGTGCTCCGACCGCATTGACCAGTTGTTCCGGAACCACCGTCGAGCCGACACCAATCATGCGCAACATGCTGAGGTCGGCAGCATGCCAGCGCGGGTCATTGATCACGGTGTGTACGGCGGTTGGCACAAGCAGAGTTAAAGTGATCCCGTCTTGCTCCAGCGCATCATAAAACGGTCCCGGCTCAAAGCGGCTGTGAATAACGACCGTTGCCCCGGCATGCAATGCGGGCAGTGTCTGAATGTTCAGACCGCCCACGTGGAACATGGGGAGCGTCGTCAGTACGACGTCTTCGCTGGTCAGGTCGTGCATGTGGTTGGCGTTTACGGCATTCCAGGCCAATCCTTTGTTGCTGTGCAACACGCCCTTGGGTGTGCCGGTCGTGCCGGAGGTATAGCAGAGCAACAGCGCGTCATCGGGGCGGGTCTCTCTTGCCGGTCGGAAACTGTCTGCTCCCTGGGATAACAGTTTTGCGTATTCGATCCAGCCCTTGCGGGCTCCGCCGTAGGTAATTTTCTTGATAGCACCGATATCGTTGCCAAAGGCTTCAACGTGGCTGATAAACCCAGGCTCGGTAAACAAAGCGCGGGGCGTTGCATGGTTGAGAACGTGAATGTGTTCTGGACCCGCGAGACGCCAGTTAAGGGGCACCAGCACCGCGCCGACGCGGGCGCAGGCGAACAGCAACACAATGATCTCGGGCGAATTGAGTCCAAGATAGGCGACACGATCGCCGTGGCTGACGTTTAGCTCATTGGCGAGCATGTCGGCGAGCCGGTTCATTCTCTTGTCGAGGTCAGCGTAGCTCAAATCGTGACCCTCGAAGCGCATTGCGCACTTCCCCGGCACGAAGTCCGCTTGGCGCTCTATCCAGTCAGACAGGTTCATTCGATGCTCACGTTTGCGACCTCCAGCCCGGACCAGCAACGCCTTGAGTTACCGCTGTGCATCTTGCGGCGTGGCAGCAGATCCGCTGCCATGATGACGTTACAGGCCTCAATTGTGCAAGGGAACCTCTGATTTATTCTGGGCGAAGTAGATTGTTATCAAAATGTTCAGATTCAAGGCGCGGATCGCCCGTAATGGCCAGCCATTGCGAAGATTCGCAACGCCGAAGCTGGACATTTTGATTGCAAGATACGAGTCCATGAATAGATCAGAGGTTCCCAGGATAATATGTACTTTCCGAGATTGCCTGTCCGGCCGGGGGCGCTATGCTGCACTGTGGCCGGAGTCCACGCTATTCGAGCGACGCCCGCATTGCGGCCCGCCCCAATTGAGGTATCACCATGCAGGTCAACAAAATCGACCATATTTGCATCGCCGTCAAAGACCTGGCGCAGGCCCGCAAAGTGTGGGAACCGGTGTTAGGCAAGCCGGAACCCGATGACGAATATATCGACGAGTCCGAGAAAATCAAAGTTGCCAGATACTGGGTGGGCGGCGTGGGTTTTGAACTCATGGAGTCGACTGACGACGAAGGCGACGTAGCGAAGTTTATTGAGAAGCGTGGCGAGGGAGTGATGCTGGTCAGTTTCAATGTGCCAGATACGCGAGACGCGATGGCTGAGCTTGAAGCGAAAGATTATGAGTTTGTGGGGGGCGCCCGGCCTTTCCGCGACTGCGAATTCGCGTTTGTCCATCCGAAGAAAATGAACGGTGTTCTGCTGGAGTTGATCGATTACAAGTGGCAAGAACTGAACGACCGGCAAAATGGAGAGACCTAGCACGGAACCGATAGCGTATCGCGACAACAACCGGTGCTCAGGCTGATCATCCACTGGGGCAGGGGCTTCGGCAAGTATCTACGGCGTTAACTACTAGAGAGTGGGGGTATTGGCAATCATGTACCAGTTGTTTCCGTTGACAGACGTGCCACAGCGAGAAAAATTCGATTGCTTCGAAGGGCTGATCGATGAGGTTTTCTGTCCGATGCAGTGCGAGCCGAAAGGGGAAGCTGCGTTTGATGCACAAATCGAGACAGCGGATTTCGGCAATATCAAGCTTGCCCGTATTTGCACGACGCCGGTTCTTGTCAAGCGTCGCAGAAAGCATATCGGACGAATCGCCGATGCGCCGTACCTGATCAAATTTCAGCTCGAGGGTGAGGCATTCTGGTCGCAACGTAATAATGACGTCCACCTGCGCCCGGGTGATTTTGTGATTTGCTCGACCTCGGAGCCGTACACATTGCGTTTCGACGGTCCGTATCAAATGCCCGTACTGGCGGTTGCCGAACCGGTAATGCGTCGCTTGACGCCTGACCCGGACCAGTTTCTTGGACGGCGCATGCCGCGCGACGATGCAGCATGCAGCCTGTTGAGCAGTTTCGTGGCCCAGGTCGTGCAAAGGCTGGCAACGCTACCGCAACCCATGATTGAGCGGGTGGAGACCAATATTCTCGATCTTCTGGGTGGCGTGCTCAATGCGCACTCAGGAACGAATATGCGGACACATTTGCCGCGCGAACAACAGCTGGGAAACATCAAAGGGTTTATCCGCGACAATTTGCGCAATCGACGCCTGGGGCCTGCGATGATTGCGCAGGCGTTTGATGTAAGCACTCGTTATGTGCACAAGGTTTTCGCGGAAGAATCCCTGACTCTGAACAGGTACATCAAGTCAACACGTCTCAACGCCTGCCATCAAAGCCTCATCGATCCGAAGCTGGCGCACTTCTCGATTACTGATATCGCGCTGTACTGGGGCTTCTATGATCTGCCGCAGATGAACCGGTGCTTCAGAAAGACGTTTGGTACGACACCGAGCTGCGTCCGCTGCAATAGCCTGGAACACAGAGACGCCAACCCGGATTCGTGAGCCGACGTTCTGTCGGTCGTTCAGGGCCATTTCGGTCCGCCGCAAAAATATGATACATAATTTCCAAAAAAACGAATAATTTAGTATCATTAAAGTTCGCTTTGAAGCAGTATCGGACTGTTCATCAGGTGCCGGTAGGTGATTCTTGATATGGCTGCGCCACAGGTAGAGAAGCTCAAGTCTGTTCCGACGTATTGTTATAACTGCGTCGCTGGCCCCTGCATGATGCGCGTGGAGACCAAAGACGGCGTTGCCTGCAATGTAGCACCCAACTTCGATGCTGAGGGAATCCACCCCGCCAATGGCCGCTCCTGCGTCAAAGCGTATGGTCTGGTGCAGAAGGTCTATAACCCACATCGCGTTCTCTCGCCGATGAAGCGCACCAATCCACGCAAGGGCCGTGACGAGGATCCCGGCTTTGTGCCCATTTCCTGGGATGAAGCCCTGGATACAGTCGCCGGGCGATTGCGGGCCATTCGTGAGAAGGGCCTGAAAGATGAAGCCGGCCTGCCAAGAGTGGCAGCGACTTTTGGTATGGGCGGTACACCGGCCAGTTATATGGGCACGTTCCCGGCATTCCTGTCGGCGTGGGGGCCGATGGATTTCAGCTTTGGCTCCGGACAGGGCGTGAAGTGTGTGCATGCGGAACACCTGTATGGGGAGTTCTGGCACCGTGCATTTACCGTATGCCCGGACACCGTGCACTCGAACTACATCGTCTCGTTTGGTGCGAATAACGAAGTGACCGGCGGCACCTGCGCAGTCACACGTCATGCAGAGGCACGGGTTCGCGGTGCAAAGCGGGTACAGCTCGAGCCACACCTGTCGGTGACCGCGGCGGCCTCGGCCGAGTGGGTGCCCATCAAGACAAAGACTGACAACGCATTCATGTTCGCCATGATCCAGGTCATGTTGCATGAGCATGGACGTGACGCCCTCGACGTGCCGTTTCTCAGAGACCGGACATCTTCACCGTATCTGGTCGGCCCCCGCGGCTTTTACCTGCGGGATCCCGATAGCCGCAAGCCGCTGATCTGGGACGTGCAGACGGGACAGGCCGTCCCGTTCGATACGCCCGGCGCGAAACCTGCGCTGGAAGGGAGCTTCACGATCGGTCAGGCGGTAGACGTTGGGCCGGATGAGGATATCCGCACTCACTCTGCCATCCAGGGAGAGACTGCCTTTTCCAGGCTCATCGCGCACATGGCGAAATACACACCGGAATGGGCGAGCGCCATCTGCGACGTGCCGGCGGCGACGATTCGCCGCATTGCCGGCGAATATCTGGACAATGCCTGCATCGGTGAAACCATCACCATTGACGGTGAAGTGCTGCCGTTCAGACCGGTCGCCGTCATCCTGGGCAAGAACGTCAACAACGGCTGGGGTGCACACGATTGTGTGTGGGCGCGCACCGTGATGGCCGTCCTGGTCGGTGCGCTGGAAGTTCCCGGTGGCACTATCGGTACGACCGTGCGACTTAACCGGCCCTATGGTGACCGCCTGAAAAGTGTGCAACCGGGCGAAGATGGCTTCATGACCGCTCGCCTCAATCCAACGGATAAAGAGCGTTGGGCGGCCGATCCTGTCGGGCGTAACGCGCATACCACGCTGGTACCGATTGTCGGCAATTCGTCCTGGAGCCAGGCGCTGGGCCCGACACAACTGGCCTGGATGTTCACGCGCGAGTCGCCCGACCACTGGCCGCAAGTCACCTACCCGGATCTGTGGTTCATCTACCGCAGCAACCCGGCAATTTCATTCTGGGATTCCGCGGAAATGGTCAAGAACCTCGCGGACATGCCCTTCATCGTTGCGTTTGCCTATACGCATGATGAGAGCAATCACATGGCCGACATTCTGCTTCCCGATGCCACCGATCTGGAAAGTATGCAGCTGATTCGCATGGGGGGCACGAAGTTTGTCGAACAGCACTGGAAACATCATGGCGTGGTTCTGCGTCAGCCGGCTGTCGAGCCGCAAGGCGAGTCGCGCGATTTTTCGTGGATCTCAACAGAATTGGCAAAGCGCACTGGCTTGCTGAAGGAATACAACGCCGCGATCAACCGTGGCGCTGGCGGTGTCCCGCTGCAGGGAGAGGGCTTCGATTACACGCTCGATATCGATACTGTGCACGATGGCGAGGAAGTCTGGGACGCTGCGTGCAAAGCCGCCACTGCCGCCTACTCCGGCGGCACGGAAGTGCGGGACCTCGACTGGTTCAAAGAGCACGGCTTTTACGTCGTACCGTTTCGCCAGGTCGACTGGTACCTGTATCCAACCATGGTCGCCAAGGGGCTGCGCTTCGAACTGCCGTATCAGGAACGATTGCATCGAATTGGTCTGGAGCTGGGTAATCGATTACACGAGCGTGGTATTCACTGGTGGGATGAGCAACTCAGGGAATACGCGCCGTTGCCGGTCTGGCATGATGTTCTGTCGACCCTGGATAGCGCGATGCGCAACACGGGCGAGGAGCCGGATGAGTTTCCCTATTGGCTGATCACGACCAAGAGCATGCAGTATGCGTCGGGTAACAATGTCTCGATCCAGCTCATGGATGAGGTGAGCAAGAATGTCCGTGGTCACGGCCGGATTCTTATCAACACCAGCACTGCAGAGAAGCTGGGAATCGGGGACGGCGACCTGGTGGAGTTGCGCTCACCGATTGCGGTGAACCGCGGACGCGTCGCCGTATCCCAGGGCGTGAGGCCCGACACACTGGTCGTGCCTGGCCAGTTCGATCACTGGGCAACGCCGTTTGCGAAAGACCTGCAATACCCAAGTCTCAACACACTTGCGCCAATGTCGCTGGAGCTAACCGATTCCACCGGCTCGGGTGCGGACCTGGTGCGTGTGGCCATCGAGCGAATCGGAGCGGGTGCATGACTCGTTACGTTATGGTGGCGGATTTGCGTCGGTGTGTAGGCTGTCAAACCTGTACGGCCGCCTGCAAACTGGCCAACGGGACACCGCCGGGCGTGCAGTGGCGGCGTGTCCTCGATTTTGAAGTGGGCGAGTACCCGGACGTCAAACGAGTCTTCCTGCCCACCGGTTGCCAGCATTGTTCGGCACCACCTTGCCTTGAAGTTTGCCCGTCGGGTGCCACCCAAAAACGAGACGATGGCATCGTTACGATCGACTATGAGCAGTGCATCGGCTGCTTCAATTGCGCGTTGAGCTGCCCCTACGATGCGCGCTTCGGCGTGGACAAACTGGAATATGCGTACGGCGAAAAACCGACTGAAGACGAGGCAAGCAATTATGACCCGAATATGGTGGGCGTTGCGACCAAGTGCAACTTCTGCGTCGACGTCATCGATGCCGGCGTGGCGAAAGGGCTGACGCCGGGAGAGGATCCAGAGGCGACACCGCGCTGTGTCAATTCCTGTATCGCCGGGGCCATGGCCTTCGGTGATATCGACGATCCGGACAGTACGGTGTCCGCTTTGCTGCGAGACAATCAATATGTGCGCCTGAACGAGGATCAGGGTACCGGTCCGGGGTTTTACTACATCACGGATGAGAACCAGCCATGAGTCTGGGTACCACCTCCCACCGGCAGCAATTCTGGGATGCTCGCGCTGCCTGCAATTTTATCGGCGGTGGTACCGGCACGGGTTTGCTCGTATTTGCGGCGGGCGGTGCGCTGGCCGGTGCGCCGTATTTTCTGCCAGGTTTCGCGGGACTCGCGTTTGTGGCGATGGGTCTCATGATGGTCTGGGCCGAAATCGGTCAGCCCTGGCGAGCGTTCAATGTGTTCTTCCGACCGCAGACTTCGTGGATGAGCCGCGAGTCTATTGTCGCGGTTTTTCTGTTTGCGATCGGGGCCATCGCGCTGGGTGCGGCCTGGCCGGGAGTTCACCTGCCCTGGCTACCGTCGTCACCGATCACTCCCGCCCTGCTGACGGCACTTACCGGTCTCGGTTTTCTGTTCTGTCAGCTGCGCATGCTGTATGCAGTTCGTGGCGTGCCTGCCTGGCGTCAGCGAACGCTGTTGCCGTTGGTGGGGCTGAGCGGGCTGGCAGAAGGCGCAGGCCTCTACCTGATTTTCACGGTGCTATGGGGGCGCGAGCTGCAGGGTATGCTGCTCATCGTTTTGGGCTTGGTTATTGCTCGCGCACTGGTGTGGCAGGTCTATCTGCAAGCGCTGCATCAGCATGGCGTACCGACCCCGACCGTTGCAGCCTTCCAGCGGGTCCGCGGCAGTCTGCTGCTGCTCGGTCATGGCCTGCCGGGAGTATTGATTGCTGTCGCGTTTCTCTGGCAAGAGCAGGCGGGCCTGTTGGCGGTCGCGGCGGGTGGCGCAGTGACACTGACGGGCTGGTTATTCAAGCTCGTGCTGATCACGCGCGCGGCCTACACGCGAGCCGCTTCGTTACCCGCTCTGCCCGTACGCGGTCAAGCCGCTACTCCGGCCAGTTCGTCATAAAGCACTGAGCTTTGCGACCTTCGAGCGCAAGCGCTCCGCGGTTTTTTCCAGATCCACAACGAAGCGACTGTGCTTGCCCCGGCAGACCTGTTCGAGTGCGTCCCTGGCGGTGATCTCAAACGCAAGCGCACGTCCTTCCACCGCGGTGATGGTAGCCGTGATTTCAATCCATGCTCCGATGGGCGTGGCGGCAATGTGTTCCACATCGACTCGCGTGCCCACCGAATCCTGACCATCGTCAATGTATTCCAGCACCAGGTCCCGGCACGTATTCTCGATGTCGCGCACGAGTTCGGGTGTTGCGTATATGCGAGCCTCATCACCCATAAAGTCGATCGTACGGGCTGCATCAATCGTGATCCTGGCGGTTTTGGTCAAACCAACGGTTGGGCTTGTCGGCATAGGAATCTCCTGTCTTGTTTGTGGCTAATTGTCGAATAGCACACCGGCACATGTGCGACCTTGGCGGCAAGTACAACTTCGCCCATCTGCAGCCCATATTGCCTACAGTGGCAGCATACTAAAACGGCCGGGCCGGCAACGGCAGTAGTATTTTCCGAAGCGCACGCCGGTTGTTCGCTCCTGTACAAATTGGCTGCACCGATAACCAAGACTTAACCGTGGCACCTGTCAGTATTGGTCAAGTCTCGATCTTGTGCGAGTGCAAAGCGTAATCTGGACAAACGAAATGGGGGAGCAACAAATGAAATCCATACTGTCTTCAAATACTCGATTCTGCGTGCACGGTGTCTGGCTGGCTTTTGTATCGGTGTCGTTCACCGGATTGTCCACCGTATCGTTTGCGCAAGAGCTGGAAGAAATAATCGTTACCGCTCAAAAGCGTGAGCAGAACCTGCAGGAAGTGGGTGTTTCGGTCACGGCATTTACCAATACACAAATACGTGAATTGGGCTTCGTGAATACAACCGATGTCGCGGCGATGACACCCGGGCTCAATTTTACCGTGCCGAATGCCGAGGGCAGCGTGATCAATTTCTTCCTTCGCGGTGTAGGCCTGAACGATTTTGCCGATGCCCAGGAAAATCCGGTGGCAGTGTATATGGACGACATCTACAAGCCGGCCATGGGTGGATTGCACTTGCAATTGTTCGACATGGAGCGCGTGGAAGTCCTGCGCGGTCCACAGGGTGCCCTGTTCGGGCGCAATACGACCGGTGGCGTTGTACATTACATTTCCAAACGCCCGACCTCGGAGCCAGAGGGCTATATCGATGCCATGTACGGTGACAACAATCAGATCAAAGTTGAAGGAGCAGTGAGTGGTGGTTCCGACACCGTGATGGGCCGTCTGTCTCTGGCCGTGAATCAGTACGATGGCTACGTCAAGAATCGCTCTACGCCGAACCTGTTTGTGACCGAAGCAGGCCCTGACTATGCGGAGATGGACTCTGTTGCGGCGCGGGCGCAAGTCCTGTTCGAGCCATCGGATACGGTCGAGTTGCTGCTTTCGGCGCAGTATACGAAGAATGACGGCACGGTTGGTGCGTGGCAGCATCAGGCCACCCGGCCCGGCACCAGCGCCGCCGGCGACCCTTCCGACCTCGACGTCAGCATGCCATTGGGACAAAACGAGTCGAACCCGTGGTGCGAAATGTTTGATTTTGCTCCATCCAATCCGGGTGTCGATTGTCTGAGTTTTTTTGGCGATATATTTGGCGTCGACGAAGTTGGCTTTGACAACGATGGCAATCCCTGGGCCGGGAATTACGATCGCAATGGGGCTGTGAAAACGGAGAACCAGACTTTCTCCGCCAATCTTGGTTGGGACATCGGTGATCTGCATTTCACCTCGATCACCTCGCTCAGCAATGTTGAGCGGCTGCAGGAAGAGGATACTGATGCGGGTCCGTTGCCTCTGCTGGCGCCGACTTTTCGCGGTGAAACCGATACATTCACCCAGGAATTCCGGCTTGACGGTGAGAATGATGCACTCCGCTGGGTTGTCGGCGCCTATTATTTCAACAATGAGGTCAAAGGCGACTACGACCTGGATGCAACGCAGATACTTGAATTCGTATTCCTGGAAACTGACTACGTACAGGATACGGAGTCCTGGGCGCTATTCGGCCAGCTCGAGTTCGATCTCTCGGATAGCTGGAAACTGGTTGCAGGTCTGCGCTACTCGGATGAAGAAAAAACGATGGACTACGAGAACATCGACACCTTCGGCACAATCGGTTTCTGTAGCATTGCGGGAGTCTGTGGTGTACCACCGACGCCGATCAGCCCCTGGCGCCCGACGGCGGATCACGCCGTGCTTTTTAACCAGGCATCCGTCGGCAGTCTTGCAAGACAAGACGAACAGGACGTCACCGGGAAACTCGAGCTGGATTACATCGTCAACGATGACGTGATGATCTATGGATCCTATTCACGCGGCACCAAGTCGCCGGGCTTCAATTCCGGCTTCATCGATACAACCGGATTGTTCGCTGCAAATATTGTGGTACCCGGCGGGGATCCTTTGTGTTCTTCGTTGCCGTTTACCAACAGCACAGCGTGTACTGACCTTCCGTTCGATAAGGAAGAATTGAATGCCTACGAGATCGGGCTGAAGTCCACTATCCTGGACGGTACGACACGATTCAATGCGGCGGCCTTCTATTACGATTACAGCGATATGCAGGTTTTCGCATTCCAGTTCTTCAATCAGGTCATTTTCAATGCCGACGCAGAGATGTTTGGTGCCGAGATCGAGTTGCAGAGCAGCCCTGCAGAAGGACTCGACCTGCAATTCGGTGTGAGTTATCTGGATGCGACAGCAAAGGATATTCCCTTGCGTGCGAGTCCCGGTGTGCAGGATCGCACGCCGGTATCAGCACCGGAATGGACGGTGAATGCGCTGATTCGTTATGAATGGCCGGCTCTTGGAGGACGACTGGCCGTACAGGCATGGGGCAATTATCAGAGTGAGACTTTCTTCGATATTCTCAACCACCCGGTCTCGAAGGAGAACGGCTACACCGTGGTCAACTTCCGTACCTCATATCTGTCTGCGGATGACAGTTGGGAGATGTATGCATTCCTGAACAACGCGTTCGACGAAGAATACAAGACCTACACATTCGACTTCACGATACCGTTCGGTTTCAACCAGCAAGCATTCGGTCCACCGAGCTGGTGGGGCGTGGGCTTTCGTTATGGTTGGGGGAACTAATCAGGCTGGCAACATTTTTCACGGCCGGTCTGGGAAGGAGTGCCTGAAGCGACTTTGAGACCACGAGATAGCGTGGTTTCCGTCAGCGAGTTGGTGCTTTGGCGCAACCGATAAGGAGTCCATCGGATGATGATTTCACGTCTGTTCACCGCGGACAGTAACCTCGACATTAATTCCAGGAAAACTTTGTGGTCCATATTCCTGGTGGGTGTCATTGCGCCTGAAGTGTTTATCGTCCAGCCGGGATTCGTACAGGGGCTGGTCAGATTCGTCGGCTTCGATGATCAGGGTGCCGGGTATACGGCATCTGCGGAAATGTTCGGTCTGGCGGTGACCACCATCCTGATGACGTTTGTGGCCCATCGGGTTAACTGGCGCAGGGTTATTTTCTGGTCTGTTATCGTCATGTCGCTGGCAAATATTCTGT
>CAYUOY010000030.1:0-5807 GCA_964446495.1 uncultured Woeseiaceae bacterium
ATTGCCCGGTGTCGGCACCCGGTTCGTAGCGTTCGTAAAGAAGTTGTAACTGGCTGTCACGTAAGTCGCTGCCGACCTGAAAGTAACTGATGGGTCCGCTGCATATCTCGCTGAGTTCATGGCGGGCGAAAAAATATTGTCGTTCACGCTGCGAAGGTTCCGAGAAAAACTCGGCGAACGATACGTTCATGGAATCCAGGATCTTTTTGAGCAGCCCCATTGACGGGTCAGTTCGGTCATGCTCGATCAGCGAAACGGTAGCATTGGATACGCCGGCCGAGCGGGCTAGTTTGCGTTGCGACAGCCCCAGCTTCTGGCGTAGATTGCGGAGACGCGGGCCAATGCTGTCCATGTGGACTCCTTTGTTAAATCGTTAATTATAATTAACAATTATGACCAGTTACCTAATAAAATCAATGAGATATTTTACGGCGTTTAAATATTGTTAACTCTACGGGGCTGGAGTACTGTGTGTATCCGGGGAATACAGGGCCACGTGGCCGTATTCCTGCCGCCGCATCAGCCGTTCCCGGAGAGTCGTTATGACTGATAACATCGCCCGACAAATTGAATCTGACTTGCCTGATTTGCAAGCACACTGGATGCCGTTCACCGGCAATCGTTATTTCAAGGATCACCCACGGCTGATCTCACGCGCCGAAGGAATGTATTGCTGGACCCATGACGGCCGGCAGTTGCTGGACGGGGTTGCGGGGCTGTGGTGCTGCAATGCCGGCCACTGTCATCCAAAGATTGTGGAGGCCATTCGCGAGCAGGCGAAGACACTCGACTACGCCATGGCGTTTCAACTGAGTCATCCGGCGGTTTTCGAAATGGCCAACCGACTGACGGATATGGCACCGCAGGGCATCGACTATGCCTTTTTTGTCAATTCGGGGTCAGAAGCGGTCGATACAGCGCTGAAGATGGCGCTTGCCTACCACCGGTTGCGCGGTGAGGGTGCCCGGACACGATTCATTGGTCGTGAGCGTGGTTACCATGGTGTTGGCTTTGGTGGAATTTCTGTCGGTGGCATGTCGGCAAATCGCAAGATGTTTGGCACCATGTTGCCGGGCGTCGATCATTTACCACACACTCATAACCTTGAGCACAATGCGTTTACGTGTGGCTTGCCTGAATGGGGCGGTCACCTGGCGGAGGAACTGGAGAACATCGTCGCGCTGCATGATGCGTCGACCATTGCAGCCGTCATCGTGGAACCGATTGCAGGCTCGGCTGGTGTCCTGTTACCACCGAAAGGGTACCTCACGAGACTACGGGAGATCTGCGACAAGCACGGCATATTGCTGATTTTTGATGAAGTGATTTGCGCCTTCGGCAGGACGGGCGACTCATTCGCGGCAGAACGATTCGGTGTAATTCCAGATTTGATTACCACGGCCAAAGGCCTGACCAGCGGTACCGTACCCATGGGTGCCGTGCTTGCGAATGCTGATGTATACGATACCTTCATGACCGGACCGGACGGGGCGATTGAGTTCTTCCATGGTTATACGTATTCGGGTCATCCATTGGCCGCCGCCGCAGGCATAGCCACACTTGATGTCTATTTAGGAGAAGGCTTATTCGAGCGTGCAAAATCGATGGAAGGAAAGTTTGCGGATGCGTTGCACTCCCTGCAGGGCGAGCCCAATGTGATCGATGTTCGCAGTTTCGGCCTCATCGGTGCGGTCGAGCTGGCACCGATTGAAGGTCAGCCGACAGCGCGAGCCATGCAGGTTTTCAGGACCTGCTACGATAACGGCGTCATTATTCGAACAACGGGTGATACGCTGGCTTTCTCGCCGCCGCTCATAATCGAAGATGAACACATTGACAAAATGATCGAAACTGTTCGAACGACATTGCGCGCACAATAGCAGCGTGGCATTTCTCTCTGGATTGAAAGGCGGAACGAAACATGGCTGAAAAGGCAAGCGCAGTTGGTACTCTTCGTACGGTAAACAACTGGGTTGGTGGTAAGGAAGTCGAGTCGCAGTCGACACGCTTCTCTCCCATCCATAACCCGGGCACCGGTGAACAATGTGCATCGGTCGTGATGTCGACGGAAGCCGATGTTGACGCGGCCGTAGCGGCGGCCCATGCCGCGTTCCCGGCCTGGTCCAATACCTCGGTTCTGAAACGTGCCCGGGTCATGTTCAAACTCAAGGAATTGATTGAACGGGACCTCGAGCGTATTGCCGCGGTGGTTACTGAAGAACACGGGAAAGTTTTGCACGACGCAAAGGGCTCTGTTCAGCGCGGTCTTGAGGTAGTCGAGTTCGCCTGTGGCATTCCACACCTGATTAAGGGCGAATTTAACGATCAGGTCGGTACCGGTATCGACACCTACTCAATGCGCCAGGCACTCGGCGTCTGCGTTGGTATAACACCCTTCAATTTCCCGGCCATGGTACCGCTGTGGATGTTTCCGCTGGCTATTGCCTGTGGCAATACCTTCATCCTGAAACCATCAGAGAAGAATCCCAGCTGCGCGATGCTTTGGGCGGAATTATTGAAAGAGGCTGGCTTGCCGGATGGAGTCTTCAATGTCGTGCAGGGCGATCATGTTGCGGTGAACGCCCTTCTTGCCGACGATCGCGTCGCCGCCGCCAGTTTTGTTGGTTCCACACCGGTTGCCGAACATGTTTACAAGACGGCGTCGGAATATGGCAAGCGAGTGCAGGCACTCGGCGGTGCCAAGAACCACCTGATCGTGCTTCCCGATGCTGATATGGAAAAGGCCGCTGACGCGCTGGTTGGTTCCGGATACGGATCGGCTGGTGAGCGTTGCATGGCGATCTCTGTTGTTGTTGCTGTAGGTGATGCGGCGGATCCCTTGCTGGAAAAACTGGTACCGAAGATCGAGGCGCTAAAGGTCGGGGAGGGAGCGGACAACAGCAACGACATGGGTCCACTCATTACCGCCGAGCACAGGGACAAGGTTCGCTCCTATATCGACCTGGGTGAGAAGGAGGGCGCAACCGTGGTCGTCGACGGTCGCGATCACGACATCACCAAATCGTCCGGATACTTTCTGGGTCCGACGCTGCTAGATAATGCGACACGAGATATGCGTGTTTACCAGGATGAAATATTCGGTCCGGTGCTGACAGTGGTTCGGGTTGCGACATTCGATGAAGCGATAGAATTGGTGAATTCTCACGAATACGGAAACGGTGCGGCAATCTTCACGCGCGACGGAGATGCGGCGCGGGAATTCACGCACGGCATCCAGATCGGAATGGTCGGCGTCAACGTACCGATTCCCGTGCCACTCGCGTTTCACAGTTTTGGTGGTTGGAAGCGATCGCTGTTTGGTGGTTCATCCATTTACGGCATGGAAGGCGTCCGCTTTTACACGCGCCTGAAAACCGTGACATCACGCTGGCCAGCCGGTATTCGCGAGGGTGCCGACTTCTCAATGCCAACGCTGTAAGTCGCGTTTGCCAGCGTAAGCGATCAAACGATGAGCACGGAAGGCCTGTCTGAGTTTTTTTCCAGCAACGCAAAATGTGATACGCCTCTGGTTTTGGCAAGTGTCTTCAATACCGGAGGCGCGACCTACAGCAAGACCGGCGCCTTCATGCTGATCAATGGTGATGGTCTGTTTCAGGGCATGTTGTCCGGAGGCTGTCTGGAAGGTGATCTCGCCGAACGGGCGAAACAGGTTGCGGCAGATGGAACTCCGCAACGCGTTACCTACGATCTTAGTCAAGACGATGAGGATCTGTGGGGTTTGGGCGTCGGCTGCGACGGTCAAATGAGTATTTTTCTGCAACCGCTGCTGGCAGGCAATAGTTATGAGCCGCTTGCATCGATGCTGCAGGTGTTGCAGGGCGATGATGTCGAAATCATCGCGATAGTGATTGAATCCGCTTCTGCCCAGACAGCCGGAGGTGCGTCTCTGGTAGGGCGTGCTGGAAACTACAGGAGTTTTGGCCTGCAAGCGGCGGCGGCTGTGATCCTGGAATCGGCCGCGGAAAAGGTGTTATCCGATGGCCATTCGACCACACACAACGTCAGGATAGACGGGGCAGAAGTCAGCGTATTGTTCGCGCTCTTAAAACCACCGCCGAAAGTGCTGGTTCTCGGAGCCGGGCTGGACGCTGAGCCCGTGGTCAACCTGTGTGCGGAGTTGGGCTGGCGCGTGACGGTCGTAGATCATCGACCAGCCTATATCGAAAAAGGAAATTTTGTCGGCGCGCAGCACGTCTTGTGCTGTCCGCCAGAGTCATTAGCCGATACGGTCGATCTGCGACAGTTCGATGCGGCGATTGTAATGAGCCATCATCTGGCGACCGATCGATCCTACCTGGAATTGCTGGCAGCAACGGAAATAATCTATATCGGTTTGTTGGGACCGAAGGAGCGTCGCATGCGGCTGATGCAGGACCTTGGAGACACGGCGACGCGACTGGATGCTCGCCTGAGTGGACCGGCGGGGTTGGATATCGGTGGTCGCGGGCCGGCTTCCATAGCGTTGTCCATAGTGTCCGAAATGCACACCAAGTTACGGGCGGACTGAACGGCCTAAAATTAAACGAGGTTTGCCCCTGGGTCCCGGTCTATTCAGTACCGGGAAGAAAAATTCTGATAATCATCTCAGCGAGGGCATCGACATTTTCCGGTTCATCGAAATCTATGCCACTGGTGGCCTTTATTTCCAGGGTCAATGCGAGCAGTCCGCCGGATGTGCCGCGAAGGAGGTTGAACAGCAATGCGGGGTCGCCCGGTGGGGCAATGCCACTTTCCTGCAGCGGTTTTAGTTCCTTTACTACCGCCTCACAAAGCGGTCGTAAATGTGTCTCAACCAACCAGTCGAGTCGCTTGCTGGCTCGACTCGATTCCTGCAGCATAAGTTTGTGCAGGGCTTTGTTTTTAGCGGCATAACGCACGTAGGCACGGATCATCGATGCCATTCGTTCGCGTGGGCTTTGCCCTTGTGCGTCTTCACTGGATTGTGCCAGCGAGGCCGAAAATTTGCCGAATATGCGGTTGATAGCCGCCCGCCAGAGTTCTTCCTTGTTCTTGAAATGATAGGTAATGAGCGGATGATGGACGCCGGCACGTTCTGCGATATCTCGGGTCGACGTACCTTTAAAGCCATTCTCGGAGAATGCCTCCAGCGCGGCATCCAGAAGTTTTTTCTGCGTCTGAATACTACGTTGCTGTTTTTTTCGTGGCTGTCGTTTTACAGTTGGTTTTGTTGCCACCATTTTCCGCTAACTCCATTCGCCTCAACCGGACGCGTAAGAGTATCGGGAACTGCATAAATGGTCCAATTAGGACTATTTTTACCGACCGCACTAAACTGCGATTTTTGACGAGATTACTGCAGATTGAATGACAGTCGCAGTGCTATGCGTTTTTCAATCGGCACATTGTCTTCAGTGGCCGGTTCAAAAAGCCATTGCGCGACGGCCCGGGTGGCCGCTTTGTCGAAAATATTTTCCGGTTCCGCGTTCAAAATCTCAATCTCGGCTACTTCGCCGGATGTCGTTACCGTAAAGGCCAGGTCAACCCAACCTGCAATATCGCGGCGCTGAGCGGATCTGGGGTATTTCGGGCCCACGTAGTGGATTCGTTTTACCGCACTTATTGCGGCCGGCTCCGGTTTTGCAGCCACAGCTACTTTCAACGTTTCAGTTTCGGCGGGTCCGGCGGCTAACGGTAGCGCAGCAGCTGTTGTGAGGGCGAGTTCATCGACCTTCAGGTAATCAGTTTCAGCCTGCTTCGCGGCGGCTTGTTCGGCAGCAACGTGATCGGCTTCGGCCTGTCTGACAGCGGTTTGTTCGACAGCAACG
>CAYUOY010000030.1:5907-31644 GCA_964446495.1 uncultured Woeseiaceae bacterium
GGCAGCAACGTGATCGGCTTCGGCCTGTCTGACAGCGGTTTGTTCGACAGCAACGCGATCAGTTTCGGCCTGCCTGGCAGCGGCTTCCTCGGCAACAACGCGATCAGTTTCAGCCTGCTTCGCGGCGGCTTGTTCGGCGACAACGCGATCGGCTTCGGCCTGTTTAGCGGCAGCTACCTCGGCCGCAACGCGATCCGCCTCGGCTTTCGTGGCAGCAGCTTCCTCGGCAGCAACGCGACTGGCTTCGGCCTGTCTGGCAGCAGCTTCCTCGGCCGCAACGCGATCCGCCGCGGCTTGATTGGCAGCGGCTTCCTCAGCAGCAACTCGCTCGGCTTCCGCCAGGCGTACTGATTCTGCTCGTTTGGCGGCCGCAGCGGCCGCAGCCAGTCGTTCTGCCTCGGCCTGTTGGGCGGCTCCCTGGCGTTGCTCATCAAGCAGCGATTGTTGTTCGTTTCGCGCTGCAGCCAATTCGGCTGATAACGCGTCAAGCTCACCCGAGTCAGCTACCGAAAGACCCTCGGCTTCCATCAGGAGTCGTCCTGCGTCCTCAAACCGGGTTTCACTGGTTGCGATCTGGGCCTGGTCCATTAGATTGTCAAACCGCTGCTGGTCCAGCTGCACATTCAGGAAATTCAATCGCGGGCTTTCCGGAACGGCGAGGGCGATAACCCGCAACGCCCTGGCGGCTTCGGTGGTCTGATTTGCGAGCAGCGCCGTCTCAGCCATGCCAAACACTTCCTCTGTCAAGGAGTCCAGCTCGGCGACGGCCGCTTCATCATTCGGTACTTCATTCAATGCGGCGACATAAAATTCCATCGCATTATCGCCTGCGGGGGACACTATATTGCCGGCATCGCGTGCGTCACGTGCGCGTTGCAGCAGGTCACCCGAAACAACAGGTGCAGCCACGATTTCCGCCGCTGGTGCCGCGAGGGTGGTATTGCTGGCTTCCTCTACGATGCTTGCGGTCGGCGGCGGTGGTTCATTGGCTACGACAGGTTCATCGGCGTTGTCGCCCATCATCATCCAGGTCGCGGCAATTGCGACCACTACCACGCCGCCCGCTATCGCGGGAATTTTCGGATTCCTGATCAAGCCGCCAATTCCGGAGAACGCCTTGCCGGAGGATTCAAAAACAGATTTCGCGCCCGCTGACATCGAGTTCGAGACACCCGAAACGGACTTGCCGACTGAAACGGCAATGTCGGTCATTGTCTCGGCGAAATCTCGACCTTCGTCGAAGGCGGTGTCAAGGTCTGCAGCCTCAATGGGTCGTTCTTCCCTTACCGGGGCTCGCATCGGCTCCGGTTGCTTTGCCTTGGACAACTTGCTGTTTTCAACCGGTTCGCTGCCTGCCGTTTCCTGCTTTCTGGTTGCCGGAACGACTTTCCTCGGTGGCGCGGAAACAGGTAGCGCCGGTTTCTTCGCTGCGACCGGTGCCCTTGCCGGTTTTGCCGCCGGAGCTGGCATCGTGCGCGGTTTTCCCTTGAAAGCGGAATCGGGTGCATCCAGGTGGTGCTTTACGGACGCTTCGATCGCAAGTCGCACCCGGCCAGGTGACACCGGCTTCAACAAAAACCGATAAACCTGGCCGCGATTGATCAGGTCCATTAAAAGTTCACCGTCGTCGCGGCGTCCGGCAACAATTGCAACAAGTCGCGGTACGGCAGTTCTGAGACGCTGCGTCAGTGCCTCAATATTTGAACCAACCATCGCCGCATCGGTAACCAGGACACCCACGCTTTTCTTACCGGCAAACTCTTCGGCCTGACTTGGCGTGACGGCGTGATGTACATCGTGCAGACCCAGCGATGATTCCTTGATCGTCGCCAGAAATTCTTCATCTTTACTCAACACCAGGACATCAACGTTGCGACCGCGGGAATTCGGCGCAACCTGAATTCGTTCAGGTTTGAGTGTTGGCAATATGCCGCTCCCATCACTGATTATGGTTGAACCGTTATCGGCGGTCTCCATCACAATGTGTTCGCCGCTACTCATGTCAAACTCATCCGCCGAGACATCCAGGTTCGCGGCTGTGTCATTTGCGGATTCGGCGATCGCCATCATACGAACGCGCTTGGTCGCTTTCTCAACCAGATCCTTGAGGTCATCCGGCTTCACTTCGCCGCGGACGATTTCGAAGACTTCCTGTTCTCCGACGAGAGCTTCGAGGCCGTCGGATTGATCGCTGCCTGCCAGCAATATTCCGATCATGTCCGGCGAGCGTTTTTTTGCCTCTCGCAGAGCATCGAGACCGCTCATTCCTGGCAAGTCTTGTGCGCAAATTATGACGTGAATGGGGGTTTGCCCGAGTGTGCTCAAGGCTTCGGTGCCGCTGGTTGCGCAATGTACTGAATATCGATCATTGAACCCCGTGCTGAGGATATCCAGGGTTTTCTGCTCGCTATGCAGTATCAGTACTTGCGTCTTGAATTGCTCCAGTGACACGTGCGTCCTCCTTGGCGGCTTATGTTTAATCGCAGTCTGGGCTCCGCGACATCGGAGTATATCCTCAGTGATATATGTAAATGTCGCTCTCCCCCGACATTATTTTGAATCTGTGACGAGGTGCACAGTCAATATGTAGCTGGCGTCACGAATGGTCGGCAAATGACATTGCCGTCAATTGAAAATCAGCCCGCGCGCCGAACAATTACGACCGCGGAGACGGTCGGGGAATAGCCCGGACTAGATGCCTCGGTGCTCGATTTCCTGGCAGAGGTCCGCTATCGCTTCGTCCAAGGGCATCACTTTCTGGTGCCTGGAGCCCAGTCGTCGCATAGCGACGGTGCTTTGTTCAACTTCGCGTTGGCCAACAGCGAGGAGGACTGGCACCTTGGCGACGCTGTGTTCCCGGACCTTGTAGGAGATCTTTTCGTTACGCAGGTCCGCGTCCACCGTGAGGCCCGCTGCGCGCAATTTCCCGGCGACCTCGAGGGCATAGTCATCCGCGTCCGAGGTAATGGTCAGAACCTTGACCTGCAGCGGCGCAAGCCATAGTGGCAGGTTGCCGGAATGATGCTCCAGCAAGATACCAATGAATCGCTCCAGCGAACCGAAAATGGCTCGATGCAACAGTACCGGTGTATGTTTCTGCCCGTCTTCACCGATGTAAGTGGCACCGAGTCGTCCCGGTAAATTCAAATCGACCTGATGAGTGCCGCATTGCCAGTCGCGACCGATGGCATCACGAAGTACGAATTCGAGCTTCGGTCCGTAGAAAGCACCTTCGCCCGGATTGTGAGTGTATTCCAGGCCACTTGTTTCCAGCGCCTGCTTCAATGCCGCTTCGGCCTGGTCCCAGACATCATCGTCACCGACTCGAACCTCGGGTCGGTCGGCGAATTTTATTTTGACATCATCAAAGCCAAAGTTGCGATATATGCCAAGGATGAGATCACATACCGCAATGGTCTCCTGAGTGATCTGCTCGGGTGTACAAAACACGTGCGCATCGTCCTGCGTAAAAGCGCGCACGCGTAACATCCCATGCAATGCGCCCGAGGGTTCGTATCGATGCACTTTGCCGAATTCTGCAAGCCTGACCGGAAGGTCGCGATAACTGGTGATGCCCTGTTTGAATATCTGCACATGTCCCGGGCAATTCATGGGCTTGATGGCGTAGTTACGACCGTCTTCGGTTTCAGTGGTGAACATGTGTTCACCGAAAGATTCCCAGTGGCCTGACGCCTCCCACAGCGACCGGTCCATCAGTTCAGGCGTATTTACTTCCTGGTAACCGGCATCGTTCTGCGTCTGGCGCATGTACTCGATGAGATTCTGAAACAGTGCCCAGCCACGTGGGTGCCAGAAAACGGCGCCGGGCGCTTCCTCCTGGAAGTGGAACAGATCCATTATCCGGCCCAGGCGACGATGATCGCGCTTTTCGGCTTCCTCAAGCTGCAATAAATATTGCTTGAGTTGCTTCTCGTTGGCCCACGCCGTGCCATAGATTCGTTGCAACATGGCATTGCGTGAATCGCCACGCCAATAGGCGCCTGACACGCGTGTCAGCCGAAATGCCTTGCCCAGTTTGCCCGTCGACTGCAGGTGTGGCCCGCGGCACAAGTCGATAAAATCGCCCTGTCGGTAGAGAGTAATCGCCTCACCTGCCGGGATGTCTTCAATGATCTGCGCTTTGTATTCTTCGCCTTGATCCCGAAAGAATTGAATCGCCTCGTCGCGGTCCCAGACTTCGCGGCTGATCTCCTCGTCCCTGGACACAATTTCCTGCATGCGCTTTTCGATCGTCTCAAGGTCTTCCGTCGTGAAAGGCTCGTCGCGCGCAAAATCGTAGTAGAAGCCATTCTCGATGGCCGGACCGATGGTCACCTGGGTTTCCGGCCACAACTCCTTGACGGCTTCCGCAAGGATATGGGCCGCATCATGACGGAGTAGCTCCACACCGTCGTCACTGTCACGAGTGACGATTTCTACCGTCGAATCATCCTCAATCTCACGCATGAGGTCCCACAGCTGGTCATTGACCTTCACGGCAATGGCTTTCTTGGCCAGGCTCCTGGAAATATCGGCTGCAATCGCGGCGCCGGTCACAGCCGCCTCGTAGCGGCGAGTTGATTCGTCAGGTAATTGAATTGTTGGCATAGTAATTTGGTTTGAACGGTGAAAAGGTGAGGTGCGCGGCGCGCTATTGTACCCGAATATGCCCGGACCGCTAACCGTCGTCCAGCCTGGACTCTTTGGTGTACAATTCTGCTCAAGCCAGCGGGCTCCAACTCCTGATCGAGGCATTCATGCCGAAGCTCATTCCGCCATCCGGACACAATCATAATATTTGCGTTTCGCAGGCGCTGGCTACGGCCGAGAAACTGTGTCGTGAACGCGGTCTGCGCTTCACCGCACTGCGCCGGCAGGTGTTGTGCCTGGTCTGGGACAGCCACAAGCCAGTGGGTGCCTACGATATTCTCGATCGTCTGAAACAGGAAGGAAAAAAGGCGGCGCCGCCCACGGTCTACCGCGCACTCGACTTCCTGATCGAGGCGGATCTGGTGCACCGGCTTGATTCCCTGAATGCATTCGTTGGTTGTCCGGATCCCAGCAGTTCCCACCGGGGTCAATTCCTGATCTGTCGGGGTTGTCGCACCGTGGCCGAGCTGGATGACGCGAGAATTGACACACTGGTGCAGGAAACGGCGGCCGATCTTGGTTTTTCGGCAGAGCAACAGATGCTGGAAATTCAGGGCCTGTGCAGCGCCTGCCAGGGATCCTAGCCCAGGCTAGCAGTTTGGTACCGGAGCCTGGAGCAATAACGTACAATTCCGGCCCTTTTCGCAAACATCAGATGAACGAAAAATGAGTGATACACCGGTCCGGGATTTTATCCGCCAGATAATCGACAGCGATGTCAGCAATGGCAAACATGGCGGCACCGTGGTGACACGATTTCCGCCCGAGCCGAATGGTTTTCTGCACATTGGCCACGCCAAGTCCATCTGCCTTAATTTCGGTATTGCCGAGGAGTTCGGCGGCCGCACGTATTTGCGTTTTGACGACACAAACCCTGGCAAGGAAAGCGCAGAGTTCGTTACGGCGATTAAAGCCGATGTGCGCTGGCTGGGGTTTGACTGGCAGGACAATCTAAGCCATTCATCGGATTATTTCGAGCAGCTCTACGCGGCGGCAGAAACCTTGATCGAAAAGGGCGCGGCCTATGTCGACAGCCTAAGTGCCGAGGAGATTCGCGAATACCGCGGGACTCTGACCGAGCCGGGCAAGGACAGCCCATACCGCACTCGAAGCGTTGAAGAAAACCTGGACATGTTTCGTCGCATGCGTGCCGGCGAATTTGCGGATGGCGAACATTTGCTGCGCGCGAAAATCGATATGGCATCCGGGAACATCAATTTGCGCGATCCGGCGCTGTACCGAATCAGGCACATCAGCCATCAGCACACGGGCGACAAATGGTGCATCTACCCGATGTATGATTTTGCGCATGGTCTGTCAGATGCGTTTGAAGGCATCACCCATTCACTGTGCACGCTGGAATTTGAAGATCATCGCCCTCTGTATGAGTGGTTGCTCGAGCAGGTGGATACCCCACACCGCCCTCAGCAGATAGAGTTTTCGCGCCTGAACCTGGCCTATGCGCTGACCAGCAAACGCAAACTAAACCAGCTGGTCGAGGAAGGGGTGGTCAACGGCTGGGATGATCCCCGTCTTGCCTCACTGGCGGGAATGCGACGTCGTGGCTATCCACCGGCAGCCATCCGGGACTTCTGTCAGCGAATTGGCGTTACCAAAAAGGACAACATTATCGAGATGGCGGTTCTGGAAAACAGCATCCGCGAAGACCTGGGCCAGAACGCAGAGAGACGAATGGCGGTAATGCGCCCGCTAAAAATTGTGCTGACGAACTACGAAGAGGGCGCCGTAGAAGAAATGACGGCACAAAATCATCCGGGCCGACCCGAACTAGGCACTCGAGAGATCCCGTTTTCGCGGGAAATTTACATCGAGCGCGATGACTTCATGGAAGAGGCCCCGCGCAAGTTCTTTCGCCTTAAGCCGGGCGGAGAAGTGCGTTTACGTTACGCCTACATAATTCGTTGCGACGAAATCATCAAAAACGAAGCGGGCGAAGTGATCGAACTGCATTGCAGCTACGACCCGGAAACCCGCAGCGGGACCGGCACGAGTGATCGCAAAGTCAAAGGAACCATCCACTGGGTCTCTGCAGAGCACGCGATTGAAGCCGAAGTCAGATTGTACGATCGGCTCTTCAAAGTACCGAATCCCGGATCGGCCGATGACGTAATGAGCGTACTGAATCCGGACGCACTGGAAACCGTATCGGCCAGACTTGAGCCCACGCTCGCGATCGCGGCGGGAACGACCTGTCAGTTCGAACGCGTGGGATATTTCTGTACCGATTCCGTGGATCACACCGATGATGCGCCAGTCTGGAACCGAATCGTGACCTTAAGAGACGGCTGGGCAAAAATCGAAAAACAGGCCCTACAAAGCCAGAAATCGAAATAGTTGTCCCAGCAGGGAGAATCAGGCTCCAGGCAGAACACCCTTTCGGGCGAGTCAAGGCCCTCCGAGTCCGAAAGGGTGTTCTGCCTGGAGCCTGATTCTCCCGACCACCACAAATCCAAACTAGCGTACGGCCGAGTCAAGGCCCTCCGAGTTCGAAAGGGTGTCCTGCCTGGAGCCTGATTCTCCCGACCACCACAATTTCCAAATCTCAGCCTTCGTCTGTCACAACCACCGGAGCCCCGCGTTCACCCCCAAGCCCGTCGGCCGCGTTGCCCTCCGCACGCGCAACTTCCAGAACACCAAAGGAGTTGATTAACGCCAGGTACTCACCGGGTTTCACACGTCCATAGGTGGCGCTTATCCGGAAGGAATGGCCGGCGAGAGAAACGATGGGAGACTTCATTGACTCAAGTAGCGAGGCGTCGATGTTGCTGATCAGGTTGCCGAAGGCATCGATGGTTACGATAACGCCGTGGACTTTGCCGGCGATGACTTCCGGGTCATCCAGCCAGCCGGGTGTCCAGTCGGCGGCAGGTTTACCGATGTCAGCGACTTTCAGTCGTCCGGCCGCGATCTCGGCTGCTACAGGGGCGAAAATATCCCGGCCGTGAAAAGTAAGGCTAGGGGAGCCAAGACCGAGTTGAGCCAGCTTATCCGGATTGAGGTGATAAAGGTTGCCGCCTTCTTGCAGGTTCAATAGCGGGGCCAGCAGGCCGTTATCCGGTGCCAGAAAAATATGGCCATCGTACTCGAAAATGATAATTTCCCGGTCCGTGCCGACGCCGGGGTCGACGATGGCGACGTGCACCGTTCCAGGAGGGAAATAAGAATAGGAGCGGCTGATCCAGAAGCCCGCTTCGGGTGGCCAGTGCGCGGGAATATCGTGGCCGAGATCGACGATGGAAGCGCCCGGAAACCGGCTCAGGATGACACCCTTCATCACCCCGGCAAAAGGCCCTTTGTGGCCGAAATCCGTGGTGATGGTAATGACGCCGGACGGTTTCATGATAGCTACCCTAGGCGGTCGACAGGTCCGAGTATCGGTCCAGGTGAAAATCGGTATTGCCAAAGAGGATTTCGATAGCGGACAGTCGTTTGAAGTAGTGAGCGATATCGAGCTCCCAGGTTACGCCCATGCCACCATGAATTTGCACGGCTTCCTCGCCGACGAGTCTGCCCGCAGTGCCGACCTGGTATTTGAGTGCGCTGATGGCCTTTCGAGATTCGGCGCTGTTCTCCGAGTTGAGAAGAACCGCCCACAGTAGCAGTGACTGGCTCTGCTCACAGGCGATGAGCGTATCGACCATGCGATGCTGCAGGGCCTGGAAGCTGCTGATGGGTACACCGAACTGCACCCGGCTTTTCGAGTACTCGACGGTTTTGTCGTGCATTGTGCGCATGATGCCGATGGCTTCGGCGCACACCGCAAGAGTTGCGTCATCGACAACGGCTTGCAGGATTTCGTGACCGGCCCCCAGATTGCCAATCATAGCTGTCGCAGGTACGCGAACGTCTTTGAGACTGATCTCGGCAGCCGCATGGGCATCAACCGTCTTGTAACTCTTTCGCGAAAGCCCGTCACTGTTGGCAGGCACTGCAAAAAGACTAATACCCTCTTTATCGCGTTGTCCGCCGGACGTACGTGCGGGAATGATGACGAGGTCGGCGCTACCACCGTTCAGAACCATCGATTTCTGCCCGTCTATAATGAAATCGTCGCCATCAGGGGTCGCCGTGGTTACTATGTCGGCGATGTCGAATCGTGCCTGTGGTTCGCTAAAGGCGAGTGCTGCCTGCAACTCACCGGCAATTATCCTAGCCATCAAGTCATTCTTTTGTTCGGCAGAACCTGCACGACGTAACGCTCCTCCGGCCAGGATGATATTAGCGAGAAACGGCTCGATGACCAGTCCTCGACCAAATTGCTCCATCATCAACATGATCTCGACGGGTCCGCCGCCGAGTCCGCCGTCTTCTTCAGAGAAAGGTACTGCGGTCCATCCCAGTTCGGCGTACGTTTGCCAGAGTTCCGTGCTGAAGTTTTCGTCACTCTCCGCGATCTTCATGCGAGTTTCGAAATCGTAGTCGTTGGAAATGAAGCGGCTCACGCTGTCCGCGAGCATCGTCTGTTCTTCGGTAAGAGAAAAATCCATTAGTCAGCCCTGTGAATCAATTTGATTGCACTCAAAGTCCAAGCACATGTTTCGCAATAATGTTCTTTTGAATCTCGTTTGAGCCGCCGTATATGGAGGCCTTACGATTATTGAAGTAACGCAACGAGGTGTTGGTCTCACCGCCGTAGCCGATACGTTCGTCCAACGGGAAATCGGTCACGTACTGATCCGGGACATAAGGTAGTGCGTAGTAACCTGCGGCTTCCATGAACAATGCATCGAGTTTTTGCTGGATTTCAGACCCGGTGATTTTGAGAATCGAAGACTCCGGACCCGGGGCCTTGCCAACCGCAACGGCCGCCAGCGTACGCAGTTGCGTGAATTCCAGCGCCTTTAATTCGATTTCAACAGCCGCAATCTTACGCGCAAAATTTCGATCCTCGACCAGCGCCGGTCCGCCGTGACTGCGTTGAGCCGATTTCTCCTTTAGCCGCTTCAGAGCGACCTGCGAGCGGGCCACGCCGGCAATGTTGGTGCGTTCGTGCTGTAACAGAACCTTGCCATAGGTCCAGCCTTTGCCTTCCTCGCCGACCAGGTTGTTTAGCGGGATCCTGACATCTTCGAAGTAAATTTCGTTCACTTCTCGCTCGCCTTCAATGGTAATAATCGGACGCACGGTGACGCCGGGCGATTTCATGTCTACCAGGACGAAACTGATGCCTTCCTGGCGGCGTGCGACATCGCTTGAGGTTCGGACCAGGCAAAATATCCAGTCGGCCATATGGCCCAGCGTGGTCCAGGTTTTGGTGCCATTCAATACATAGCTATCGCCATCGCGGTCGGCACGCATCTTCAGGGACGCCAGATCTGATCCCGCACCCGGCTCGGAGTAGCCCTGGCACCACCATACATTGCTTTCAAGGATGTCCGGCAGGAAACGAGCCTTCTGTTCATCGCTGCCAAAGGTATAAATGATCGGCGCGACCATCTTGACGCCGAAGGGAACCATGTCTGGCGCATTGGCTCGAGCTATCTCATTCGAGAAGATATACATCTGAATCGGCGTCCACCCTGTGCCGCCGTATTCGGTCGGCCAGTTGATGGCCGCCCAGCCTTTCTCAAACAGAATTTTTTGCCAGCGAATGTAGTCCTCTTTCGACAGTGGGACCCGGCTGTCCTGTTTGAGTTTGATGTCTTGCGGGAACTTTTCTTCAAAAAACCGCCGGGCTTCGGTTTGAAATTCGATCTCTTCGGTGGTGAAACTAATATGCATTTACTCGCCTTCGCCGTCAGGGTTTCGGGGCGCGTCCTCTATCGGCATTCTCAAATGAGCAAGCCTGCTTGAACGCTCCGCACTATGGTCTCAATCAGGAAGTCGAAGTATAGCGAGGCATGTTGCGCTGCACAATAGACGCCAAGGCGCCTACGTCAAATGATTGAATAATAAGGTATTTATCAACAAGTACAGGCCGAGTTTCGAGGCGGAAGAGGATCTGACCTGGTCGCAGTGCTGACAAAAGGTCCGCAATTCACGGCTACTGTTTTTCTCAGGAACCGTGCACAATGCCGTGATGGGTGCACCGACAAACCAAAAATCTGTGCAAGGCAAGGTCGAGAGCGATCCCCGCGATCGTTTGCAAAGGCCGTTGCGCGATTTGCGTATCTCGCTGCTCGATCAATGCAATTTCCGTTGTCCGTATTGTATGCCGGTGGCGGAGTTTCACGCGGATTACCAGTTCCTGACGCGGCAACAACGTCTGAGTCATGACGAGATTGTGCGTCTCGCATCCATCGCGGTCGGCCTTGGCGTGACCAAGTTGCGTCTAACGGGCGGCGAGCCGCTGCTGGACAAAAAAGTGGTTGACCTCGTGTCACGACTTGCCGTCATTGACGGGGTTGATGATCTGGCCTTGACCACCAACGCCATGCTGCTCGCACCGGTGGCACAGCGACTTGCTGATGCGGGGTTGCAGCGGGTGACCGTTAGCCTGGATACGCTGGATGCTGAGATTTTCAGGTCGATGAGCGGCGGGCGCGGCGAACTTTCGACCGTCCTGGCGGGCATCGAAGCGGCGGAAAAAGCCGGTTTGTTACCCGTAAAAATCAATACTGTCGTGCAGCGCGGCGTCAACGATCATACGGTTCTGGACTTGCTGGATTATTTCCGTGGTAGTGGACACATCGTCCGTCTGATCGAGTATATGGACGTGGGTAATCGCAACAACTGGAAGTCCAGCGAGGTTGTATCCTCGCGAGAGTCGCTGCAGGAGATCGAAGCACGGTGGTCGGTTCAGCCTGTCGACGCGAGTTATCACGGCGAGGTTGCACGTCGCTATCAGTATGCGGACGGGGCCGGTGAGATTGGTTTTATTTCATCGGTGACCGAACCATTTTGCGGCAGTTGCAGTCGGGCACGGCTGTCTGCCGAGGGCATGCTCTATACCTGCCTGTTCGCATCGCTAGGTACGAGCTTGCGTGATCCCATGCGAGACGGCGCCAGCGATGCGGAGCTGGCTGACATTCTGACGCGCATCTGGCTGCGTCGGGAGGATCAGTACAGTGAAATGCGGCATCCGGAAATGCCGTTGCAGCAGCTCGGCAGCAAGGTCGAGATGTATCGGGTGGGCGGATAGGATGCGAGTGGAGCGATGGAAAAACTAAGTCATATTGACGAACAGAACCAGCCGACGATGGTTGATGTAGGTCATAAAAAGGCCACTGACCGGGTTGCGCGCGCCAGGTCAGTGGTGGAATTCCCCCCCGAGGTTGCGGCAAGATTCGCCAACGGCGATATTCAAACGGCGAAAGGCCCGGTATTTTCGACCGCTATCGTGGCTGGTGTGATGGCGGCCAAGAAGACACATGAGTTGATACCCTTTTGCCATCCGCTCGGCCTCAATAGTTGCAATATCACCATCGCGATGGACGCGAAAAAGCGCGCCGTAGTTGACTGTATTTGCAAAGTACACCATCGCACTGGAGTCGAGATGGAAGCTTTAACCGGAGCGAGTATTGCGGCCTTGACGATCTATGACATGTGCAAAGCGTTGTCGCACGATATTTCCATTACACAGACCCGGTTGATGGCCAAGTCGGGTGGTAAAAAGGATTTTGAACGTGAGTGAAGGTGCCGTTACCTGGGGCCTGGTACTGGCCGGTGGTCAGAGCCGTCGCATGGGCAGCGACAAGGCACTGTTGTTACGCGATGGTGAGACCCAACTGGCTCGTGCCGTGACGTTGCTGCAACGCCATGTGGAACGGGTTTTCGTCTCGACGCGCGCCGCTCAGGGCGACGATGAGGAGCGCGGCAAGTTCGAGCAGATCGTTGATGGCTATGACGATATGGGGCCGGTTGCAGGCATTCTTTCGGCAATGGATCGAAATCCTGATGTGGCCTGGTTGGTGGTGGCCTGTGATTTGCCAAATATTGACGACGACACCATCGCCGGGTTGCTGGACAAACATTCCGCCGAACATCCGTTCACGGCTTATCACAGTAGTTACGATGATCTGCCGGAGCCATTGTGTGCGATCTATGGCGCTGGTTCGCGCAGCGTCGTGGAGGGCTTCGTCACTGACGGAATTCATTGCCCACGCAAGATATTGATTCGTTCCGATACGCGTTTGTTACGACAACCACACCCGAGCGCCCTCGACAATATCAATACGCCTGAAGATCTTGCCGGCAGCACTATGGGGGCTGGTCAGTGAGTAAATCAATCACAGTTCGTTACTTTGCCCTGTTTCGCGAGAATGCCGGTACAGCCGAAGAATGTGTTGACAGCGAAGCTGGCACTGCTGCGGACTTGTTTGCCGAACTGAAACATCGCCACGGTTCCGGCGAGCCTCTCGGTCATTGCAAGGTTGCCATTAACGACGAGATAGCAGATTGGGATGCGCCGCTGCATGACGGTGACACCGTACTGCTGTTTCCGCCGGTTGCCGGTGGCTGAGTTCATGCAAATTGGTGTGGAACGCATTGATCCCGACGCACTGCGTCGCGGCTTGTTTGATGACAGCGCGGGCGCCTACGTCGGCTTCGAGGGCTGGGTCCGCAATCGGAATGAAGGTCACGATGTCCTGCGTCTGGAATACGAGGCCTATGAACCCATTGCGATCCGTGAAGGTGAAAAGATCATTGCAGAAGCCAGGCTGGAATATCCGTTGTTGGATGCGCATTGCGTGCACAGGACGGGGCTTCTGGACCTGGGTGAGTGCGCTGTGTGGGTTGGCGTTTCCTCAGTTCACCGCGACGAGGCGTTTCAGGCTTGCCGTTACATCATCGATCAGGTGAAGGTCCGGTTGCCGATCTGGAAAAAAGAACACTACGTCGACGGGCATTCGGGCTGGGTCAATTGCGAGCGCTGTGCGGCACACGCCTGACGCGTCTCAGCAACTTCGATTTTGCAATTCGCTCAGATCGTCCATCGTATCGATGTCACAGGCGGCCGCATCGCAGGGAATGGTGATGACCTGCTGCTGATGTTCTCTAAGCAATGCCCGGGCACCACTATCGCCTTCCAGATGTGCCAGTTGTTCGAAGTAGCGGGCGGGAAATATCGCCGGAGGCCCTGCAATGCCGGCATATTCACTGGCGATGATCTGCTGTTCCGAAGCTTTCCAGGAGACGATCATTTGCCGCAGATAATCGGTGCTGATCAAAGGCTGATCAGCCAGCAGGATCATTACGGCGTCCGCTGCAGCGGCTACCGAACGTACGCCGCAGGCAATTGAGCCCCCCATACCGGCCCCATACATCTCATTTCTGACCAGAAATCCGCTGAGCGGTGCAGCCGCGTCATGCACACGTTGCCAATCACTACCCGTTACCAGGACTGTGCGTTTTGGACAAACCGCTTCGCTGAGCCGAACGGCTCGCTGTACCAAAGGCAACCCCGCATACAGGGCGAGCTGTTTGCTGGTCTGAAATCGCGTGGCCGCGCCAGCTGCCAGCACCACGGCGAAAAGTTGGTGCCTGTCCATGTCGCTCCTGTCCCGGTCACTGAACGAGTAGTATCAAAGACCACCGCAGGCAGCGCAAGCAGACTAAAAACACCTTTGCCACTCCGGCAGCAGCGCGCCCTGACGCGCAATCGCCGGGAAGTGCACGGCAGTGCAGCAAACTCGCACTGCCAAATTGCTTCCAAATCAATGAGTTCGAAGTTGGTGGGATGCGAAAGTGCAAAAAACGCTGCTTGCAAAGCTTGCCCTGATCGGAACTTTCGTGTTTTGTTGTGCTGCACAATAATAGGAATCGCATCATGATGTCGGCCGTACCCAATCAATCTTCAGACACCACGGAAAGAACACGGCGGATCATCCGGTCAGTAGAAGACGCAAAGGCGCTGGAAGGTGTGGAAGTCGGCGTGTCCGACTGGATCGTCATCGATCAATCCCGTATTGACGATTTCGCAAAAGCGACGGACGACTATCAATGGCTTCACGTCGATCCGAAACGAGCCGCGCAAGAGTTGCCGGAAGGGAAAACCATTGCTCATGGGTATCTGACACTGTCGCTGATTCCCGTGCTGACGAACCAGATCGTCAGCATCGAAAATGTTGCCCAGACGATCAATGTTGGGTGCAACAAGATCCGTTTTTATTCCATGGTGTCGGTTGGCAGTCGCGTGCGGGGCAGGGCAACCGTCAAACAGGCTCGCAAGCGCGCGGGGGCGTTGCACCTGGTGTCTGAGATAAGGATTGAGGTGGAGGGGCGCCGCAAGCCCGCTTGTGTCGCCGAAACCATCGGCATGTACTTCTTCGAGGAAGATGCCGTTGCTGAACAATGATGGTCGCCGCTGGCGGTTCGAAGTTGTTAGAGTAGACCGGACACGCAACCTGGAGGCGACAAGCTCATCATGTTCGAAAACAAGGGAATATTGGGTCTTCTCATACTGTTTGCGGATATCTACGCGATCCTGCAGATTGTTCAAAGCTCGGCAAGCACCGGCAAGAAAGCCGTATGGATTGTGGTCGTCGTCCTGCTGCCTGTCGCCGGGCTGATTCTCTGGTACCTGCTGGGGCCAAAACAAAATTGACTGACTGAGGACGGCGCGGATCGCGTCAGGCATACGTGCGGCCAGGTTTCTGGTAAATTCGCCGTGGGCGTAAACACAAAAATAATGAGGGAGACTCGTATGCGCGGTTTGATGATGGATTCGCCGTTGCTGATTTCGACATTGGTAGGTCACGCGGAGCGTAATTTCCCGGATCGCGAAATCGTATCGGTTACCACGGACAACCCACTCCACCGTTACACCTTTGGTCAATGCACACGTCGAATTCGACGCATGGCCAATGCCCTGGACAAGCTTGGGCTGGCGGAAGGCGATCGTGTGGCAACGCTTGCCTGGAACGACTATCGACATCTTGAGGCCTACTACGGCATCGGCGGCGCGGGTTACGTTTGCCATACGATCAATCCACGGCTGTTTCCGGAACAAATCGTGTTCATCATCAATCACGCCGAGGACAAATGGATTTTGACGGATCCGATGTTCATCCCGCTGCTTGAAAATATTGCCGATCAGACTCCCGCTGTCGAGGGCTACATTGTTCTGACCAGCCAGGAGCAGATGCCGGCAACCAGTCTCAGGAACGCGATCTCCTACGAAGCCCTGATCGAGGCTGAAAGCGACGTCTATGACTGGCCTGAGCTGGACGAGAATGCGGCGGTGACACTGTGTTATACCTCGGGAACGACGGGTGACCCCAAGGGAGTGCTTTACAGCCATCGCTCAACCATTCTGCATGCGTATGCCGGTATAGCACCGGACGCCATGTGTCTCTCAATGCGTGATTGCGTTCTCCCGGTCGTGCCGTTGTTTCACGTCAATGCGTGGGGCATGCCGTATGCAGCGTTGATGGTAGGTAATAAATTGGTGCTGCCCGGACCGAAAATGGGTGATGGTGAAGCACTGTATGCACTCATGGAGTCCGAAGGAGTAACGCTGGCATTGGGTGTGCCGACGGTCTGGCTCGCGCTGTTGCAATACATGGCCAGCAACGACAAGCGCCTGAACAGTCTGCAACGAACCCTCATTGGTGGTGCCGCGGTGCCCGAATCAATGATCCGCGAGTTCCGGGATAAACATGATGTCGTCGTGCGCCAGGGCTGGGGCATGACGGAAATGAGTCCTTTGGGCACGGTGAATTCACTCAAAGCGGGAATGGAAGATTTGTCGCCGGACGAGATCATTGCGATCCAGTGCAAGGCGGGCCGCGGCATCTATGGCGTGGAAATGCGCATTGTCGATGACGAACAAAATGAGTTGCCGTGGGATGGCGTGGCTTTTGGCGCGCTGCAGGTGCGCGGCCCCTGGGTGTGTAGCGATTATTACAAGCTTGAGGGAAGTGCGGGCAGTCATACGTCTGACGGTTGGTTCGATACCGGTGACGTCGCAAAGATTGACCCGGAGGGATTTATGCAAATAACCGACCGGACCAAGGATGTCATCAAGTCCGGCGGAGAGTGGATCAGTTCCATCGAAATCGAAAATGTCGCTATGGGCCATCCGGCCGTGGCCGAGGCAGCGGTCATCGGTGTCGCCCATCCCAAGTGGACTGAGCGGCCACTCTTGATTGTCGTCAAGGCAGAGGGTGTTGAATTGAACCGGCAAGAGATGCTCGGATGGTTCGACGGAAAAATCGCGAAGTGGTGGTATCCCGACGATGTATTATTCGTCGATGAGCTGCCGCATACAGCGACAGGAAAAATCAAGAAGGTTGATTTGCGCCAGCAATTTGCGGATTACAAATTACCTGTCTGAATGGCCTGCATTAGATAGTATTTCAAAAAAGAGGGTTGAATATGGCTGACGCACGGCGTCTGTTTGGATCGAGAGCGGTAGTGACCGGCGCCAGCAACGGCATCGGCGAGGCCATTGTACGAACGCTTGTGAAGCAGGGTGCGCTAGTGTTTGCTGTGGATCGACCCGACAGTGGCATTGAGACCCAATTCAAGGCGCTGCGGAATGTGACACCGTACGCCGCATCGATCACCGACGAGACTTCGATCAGCGAGATGTTGGCGGGTGCGAATGAAAGCCTCAAAGGGCTGGATATCATTGTCGGCAACGAGGTAATGCAGCCGAAAAAACCGTTTGGCGATGATGACGAGGTCGACCTGCAGCCATTTCTTGAACGCAAAATCCAGCTATACGCAGCGCTGGCGAGAGCGGCCTTGCCGCACCTGGAAAAAAGCCCGGCCGGTCGCATTATCAATATGGCCTGTAGTCGCAGTACCTTCTCGCGCTCCGGTGAAAACGCTTACGCACGTTCGAGGGCTGGTCTGGCCGAGTTGACGCAAACACTGGCGGCGGAAGCAGGACCTTATGGCACTACTGTGAACTATGTGCAGCCAGGCGCGGTGATGACACCGGCCACCCGTCGTGTTTTCACGGAGGACAAAGACCTGCGGGATTATTGCATCGCCCGCTCGGCGGCAAAACGCCTCGGCGAACCGGTTGATATTGCCAAAGTGGTGCTATTTTTGGCCAGCGACGATGCTGTTTTTGTCAGCGGTACGGGAGTCATGGTCGATGGCGGCCGCCATTGAAGGGTCAGGAGCCGGGCAATGGACGCCGTACTTGCTGACCTGATTCAGCTGCTGAACCTCGAACGAATTGAGGACAATATTTTTCGTGGTGAGAGTCGCGATATCGGCAGTGCCCAGGTATTCGGTGGCCAGGTACTCGGCCAGGCATTGTCAGCAGCGCATCGGACAGTAGACAACCGCATCGCGCATTCATTGCATGCCTATTTTTTGCGTCGCGGTGACATGCAAGCGCCCATTATTTACGAAGTAGACCGTGCGCGCGATGGCGGCAGTTTCTCGGTACGCCGCGTGGTCGCCATTCAGCACGGCCGGCCGATTTTCAACCTGGCGGCTTCTTTTCAGAAAAAGGAAGCGGGCCTTGAGCATCAGACGGAAATGCCGGACATCGCCGGGCCGGATGGACTCCAGGATGTAACGGATGTCCCTGCTGACAGGCTGGCAATGATTCCGGAGAAAATGCGGCGGTTTCTGACCGACAAAAGACCGTTCGAGTTTCGCCCGGTACAGCCGGTCGATTTTTCATCACCGAAAAAGATTGCGCCCGTAAAACAGATCTGGATTCGCGCCGTGGATCGCCTGCCGGACGATTTGGCGCTGCATCAGGCCCTGCTGGCTTACGTGTCGGACTATGAATTGCTGGGCACCAGCGTATTGCCGCATGCTCTGCCATTCGGGCGCGGCCGGGTGCTGATGGCCAGCCTGGACCATGCGCTCTGGTTGCATCGTGAGTGCCGGGTCGACGAATGGTTGTTGTATTCCTTCGATAGTCCCAATGCGGGTGGGGCAAGAGGGTTTGCCCGCGGGCAATTCTTCAAGCAGGACGGAACCCTGGTAGCGTCGACCGCACAGGAAGGTCTGGTGCGGGTGCTGGACGAGCAAAGCTAGCCATCAGTATCGCCCCATCGCGATTTTCAGATCTGATGGACGCTCAGTTTTTCGCTTGTTCGGCGACCGCTCTGGCCGCGGCGGCCGCGACTTCCGGGTCACCAAGAAATTCTCGCGAGAGCGGCTGCAAGTCGTCGTCAAGCTGGTAGAGAATAGGGATCCCGGTCGGAATATTGAAGCCTGTGATTTCTGCCTCGGAAATCTGATCCAGCATCTTGACCATCGCGCGAAGACTATTGCCGTGTGCAGCGATCAGCACATTCTTTCCCGCTTGCAACTCCGGTGCTACGCATTCGCTCCAGAATGGCGCTACGCGCTCAAGTGTGGTCGCCAGTGACTCGGTTGCCGGTAAGTTTGCAATATTGGTGTAGCGGGCATCGTGCGAAGGATGTCGTTCGTCGTTGGTATCCAGTGGTGGCGGCTCTATCGCATAGCTGCGCCGCCAGATGTGTACCTGGTCAGCACCGTACTTCGCGGCGGTTTCGGTCTTGTTGAGGCCCTGCAGCGCGCCGTAGTGCCGTTCATTGAGGCGCCAGTCACGATTTACGGGCATCCAGGCGCGATCGAGCTCATCCATGATCAACCATAAGGTATGAATCGCCCGCTTTAATACGGATGTGAAGGCCAGGTCAAAATCGAAATCCAGGTCGGCCAGCATCCGCCCGGCATCGAGTGCCTCCTGGCGTCCCTGATCGGTCAGGTCGACATCAGTCCAGCCAGTGAACAGGTTCTTGAGGTTCCAGTCGCTTTGGCCGTGACGGCACAGGACTAACTTGCCCGACATAGTATCTCCAAGGGTGAGCCGCAATGGTCAATCGGCAATCAGTTTTCGTAATTCCTGGGCGGCAACGGACAGCGTGGCAAAATCGAGGTCCTCCCGCAATTTCATTTCACGCAATATCGTATCGTATTTTCCGATGTGCTCGGCATGTTTTTCCACCCATTTGTGGAACAATTCGACCGGCGAATGTCGGCTGCGTTGGCGCAGAAAGTTTGCCGCCAGCTTTCGGCGAGACTCATAAAATTCATCGCGCAGATTGCCACGAGCCATAGCCTGCCAGCGGCCATCAACTTGCAGGTTCTCAACGCCATTGTGCAGCCAGACGACTCCAAGACGTTCACTAAGCAAGGCGTACATCTTGGCGGATTCCAACACGTCTTTCTTGTAAGTTATCGCGAGATCGGCAACGTCGAGGCTGCTCCGGGTCAATAACAGTCCGGCCATTTTTTTCGCTAACAGGTCTGGTACGCCGAGTGTCGTAAGCTCGGCGACGGCGTCCAGTTGGCGTTTCTTGCCACCGCCAACAACGACGCTGTTCGCGTGGCTGTAGATAATCTTGAGTGGTTCTCTCAAACGCTCGACCGCCGCAACAATGTCCAGTTCATCACCGTAGCGATCGAGTAGCCAGAAGCAGGCGTGGCGCATAATCCGGCTGACTTCAAACATCATATTCTGTTGCAGAGTGGCCGGAATCTGATTGTCCAGTGACTCAATGATTTTCCAGATCTGGCGTGCCTGACAGATCTCGCGAGCGACCACGTAGGCACGCGCGATGGCGACCACGTCAGCACCGCTGTCGTGCTGCATTCGCTGTACGTAAGCGGGGCCCATCCGGTTGACGATATTGTTGGCAATTAACGTTGCCAGGATTTCACGACTCAGGCGGTGACCAGGAATCAGGTCTTTGTAGCGGCGGCGCAATACCGGCGGAAAGTAACGCTGTGGATCCGTAGTCAGGAAATCATCCAGTTCGGCACTGGAGCCAGTGAGTCCATTGTATAAATCAATTTTTGCGTAGCTCACCACGACTGCAATTTCGGGCCGGGTAAGGCCCTGCTTGCGCTGCCGCCGGTCGTCAATCTCCGCTTCATCTGGCAGGAATTCGATGTCGCGATCCAGCAAGCCGGTCTTTTCGAGATTCGTGATGAGACGGGCGGTCTCATCCAGGCGCTCTACAGCACGTGCTTCCATCATGCTGATTGCCTGTGTCTGTAAATAGTTATTGCGCAGCACAAACTCAGCGACCTGATCGGTCATTTGCACCAGCACGGTGTTGCGCTTGCTGCGGGTCAGGCGCTTTTGGCGTTCGGCTGCACCCAGCAGGATTTTGATATTGACTTCGCGGTCCGAGCAGTCCACGCCGGCCGAGTTGTCAATGAAATCGGTATTGACTCTGCCGCCGTTCAGGCTGTATTCGATCCGGCCCAGTTGCGTCAGACCGAGATTGCCGCCTTCGCCAACGACCTTGCAGCGCAATTGGTTGCCATTGACGCGGACGTTATCGTTGCTACGGTCCCCAACGTCGGCATGACTTTCCGTGCTGGCTTTGACGTAGGTACCGATTCCACCGTTCCAGAGCAGGTCGACCTGCATTTTCAATATGGCCTGGATTAGTTGCAATGGTTGTACTTTTGATTGAGCCAAACCGAGGAGTTCGCGAATCTCTTTTGACAGGCTGATTTGCTTGGCGTCGCGGGAGAACAGGCCGCCACCTTTCGATATTTTTCGGTCTTCGTAATCGCTCCAGCGAGACCGTGGCAGATGAAATAGTCGCTTGCGTTCACGAAAGCTCGCGGCCATGTCCGGGTCCGGGTCCAGAAAAATGAATTCATGATTGAATGCGGCGACCAGTTTGATCTTTTTCGAAAGCAACATGCCGTTGCCAAAGACGTCGCCCGCCATGTCACCAATGCCGGCGACGGTAAACGCGTCCTCCTGCACATTGACACCTTGCTCACGGAAGTGCCGTCGCACGGCCTCCCAGGCGCCGCGTGCCGTAATGCCCATCTTCTTGTGGTCATAACCGACCGAGCCACCGGAGGCAAAAGCATCATCGAGCCAGAAACCGTAATCTGCTGCGAGTGCGTTGGCAATATCGGAGAATGTCGCTGTGCCTTTGTCGGCAGCCACGACCAGGTAGGGGTCGTCCCGGTCCCGCCTTATCGTATCCGACGGCGGCACGATCTTGCCCTCAACAACGTTGTCCGTCAGATCGAGCAGGCCGGAAATAAATTTCCGATAGCACGCAATGCCTTCCTGCATTATGAGATCACGATCTCCTGAGGGCAGCCGTTTGGGAATGAATCCACCTTTGGCGCCGGTCGGGACGATAACGGTATTCTTTACCACCTGCGCTTTCATCAGTCCCAGAATTTCGGTGCGGAAATCCTCACGGCGATCCGACCAGCGAATGCCGCCCCGGGCGACTTCGCCACCACGGAGGTGTACGCCTTCGACCTCAGGCGCGTAGACGAATATCTCGAATTTCGGCCGTGGCAGCGGTACCTCCGGCAACTGGCTCGGGTCGAGCTTGATGGAGATGACGGCCTTGAATTCCCCATCGGGGTCGCGTTGAAAGTAGTTGGTCCGCAAAGTAGCGCTGATGGCACGGGAAAACGCGCTCAGAATTCTGTCTTCATCAAGATTTCTGGCCTTGTCGACACCTTTTTCGATGCGCGCCTTGCAAACACGCAGTGCCTGTTCTCGTTTTTTATGCGACAGGGCAGGGTCAAACTGCACTACAAATTGCTCTACCAGTGCCTTTGCGAATCCGGAATGGGCGACCAGCACATCTTCCATGTAGTCCTGACTGAACGATATTCGTAACTGTTGCAGATACTTGCCATAGCAACGGATCAGCGACGTTTGACGCCAGTCAAGGTCGGCGGCAAGTACCAGGCGATTGAAGCCGTCCTTTTCAGCCTTGCCGGCGATCAATTGGTGAAAACAGTCCTGAAAACGAGTTGCCGCTACTTCGAGGTCGAGTGCGGCAGCGCCGGGCGAACGTAGTTTAAAATCCTGAATCCAGAAACGGCTATCGTTTTCCAGGCGTACCTCGTAAGGATGTTCGCTATGAACTTCAACACCCATATCTTCAAGAATGGGTAGCGTGCTGGACAGGAGCAGCGGCTCATCGGACCTGAAAGTTCTGAAGTTAAGCTGACTGTCTGCCGCGTCTCCGGGGCGGTGCAGCAGCAAAAAATTGTCGTGCTCGCCTTTCAACAGGCCATCCATGCGTTTTACATCGAGGCAGGCTACCGCCGGATCCATGTCCGATTCATAGGCGGGCGGAAAACACTCACCGTACTGGCGAAACAGCCGGTGCCCTTCCTCGACACCGAATCGCTCATTTAACTGGATGGACAATCTATCCCTCCAGGTGACAACCGCCTCCCCGATGTCATCTTCGATACGTCGAAAACTGATGCGCGGTCGCTCGCCGATCGGTGTCCGTACAATGATATGAGCGCGTGCCAGCAATGAATCGGAAATCTGCACGCTGGTATCCACCGAAGTGCCACCAAACGCGTCGAGCAGGATTTTTTCTATTCGACGGCGCACCGAGGTCGTGTACTTTTCCCGCGGCACATAAACAAGGCAGGAAAAGAAGCGGCGAAACGTATCCCGTCGTACAAAAAACCGGACAGTGTGACGCTCCTGAATATTTAGAATGCCATTGGTCGTGCGCACCAGGTCATGAATGGAGCTCTGGAATAATTCATCGCGCGGAAACGAATCGAGAACGTGGAACAGAGCTTTGCCACGGTGTCCGGCCGAATCCAGTCCGGAGCGTTCCAGAACTCGCTGCACTTTCAGCTTCAGCAGTGGAATATTGCGCGGGTTCTCGCTGTAGGCTATCGACGTAAACAGACCGATAAAACGCATTTCGCCGACGGCGTTGCCCTTATCGTCATATTTCTTCACCCCGACATAGTCGAGATAACTACGTCGATGAACGGTCGCCCTGGAATTGGCCTTGGTAATGATCAACCAGTCTTTGGTGCGGGTCAGGCGTTTCATTTCCTTGGTCATTTCAATGGTGCGCCCGCCGCGTTCGTCGCGCGACAAGACACCCAGACCGGTGCCCTTGACAGGCCTCAGATACTGCTTCTGGCCACGCTTGCTCAGTGCGTACTCGCGAAAGCCAAGAAAGGTGAAATGATCATCGGACATCCACTGCAGCAGATCCATGCTCTCTTTGCGTAGTGCTTCGTCAGCTCCAAGGGGGCCTGCCGCCAGGGATTCCTTGGCTTCCTGCATTTTGACGCGAATGGCGCGCCAGTCACGGACAGCAACGCGCACATCAGCAAGCACTTTACGAATCTCATGTTCAATTATCTTCAGCTGGTGCTCATCAATTTCTTTGTCAATGACAAAACGCACAAACGACTCTACCCGACCACCCTGTTCCTTCAGAGTGCCAATCTTTTGGAGGCGTCCTTTGCCGGTACGATGCACGCGCAGAATCGGGTGAACCGTAATATGAATATTCAGGTTCTGGCGGTTGATGGCGGCTGCCACCGAATCGACCAGAAACGGCATGTCATCGTTGACCATTTCGATAATGGTGTAGGCAGAATCATAGCCGTGCAGTTTTACGGTCGGATTGAAAATTCTGACCAGTGCCTGGCCTTTGCTCTTGTTTTTTCCAAACTCCAGATGAGCAAGTGCTGCCTCCGCCATGATTTTCGGCGATCGACCCTGCATGTCTTCGAAGGCGACATTGTTGAAGTATGTTCGAAGAAAAAGATTGACCTGTTTACGGTCGGGGAGAAGCGATGATTTGGGTCGGGATGCGACGACATCGTCGACCAGACGATCCGTGATGTCGCTGCTGCGACGGTGCTGCTTTTTGGACACTGCGGGGTGCTCCGGCGGGAGAGTTTTCAGTATGGGTGGGACTCTATACCTATTTACTCCGCTTTTGAAAGGTCTTCTATCACAGCGGCCAGAAATCGGCAGGCATCGCCGCCGGTGATGCAGCGATGGTCAAATGTCAGCGAGAGTGGCATGCGTCGATGCACCTCGATTCCACCCATCACGGCAACGACATCGTGCTGCAATTTTCCGATACCCAGGATGGCCACTGTGGGGGGCACCATCAGCGGTGTCGCGTAACGGCCGGCCAGCATGCCAAAATTTGACAGGGTGATGGTGTAATTGACCATATCCTGCGGTGCTACGGTGCGCGCGAGCGTGGCTTTTTTCAGATCAGCGACAGCGGCGCGAATTTGATCGACCGACATAGCCTCCACATTGCGGATGACCGGCACGATGAGACCGTCGGGAGTATCGACGGCCATGGCAATATCGACTCGTGACTCTTTTTGATGGCTCATGCTGGCTGGCGCGTAAAAACCATTCAATGCGGGCTCTGCCTCGCAGCCAGCCACCATTGCCCGCAATACGCGAGCCGTAAAGTCTTTCCTGTTCAGCCAGTCGTTGATGTCGGCATCATCAAAAATAGTACACGCAGCCACTTCATCTCGATGCAGGCTCATACTTTGCGCCATTGCCTTGCGGGGACCGCGCATGGCTTCCGCCTGGCCTGTGGGCAGGCTGGTATGCTGAACCGGTTTTTTGCTGGCCCGCGAACTCTGCTGTTGCAGTTGGTGATCGGTCAGGTCAGCGATTGTTATCTGGCCGTTTTTGCCGCTCGGAACAACGGCAACCAAATCGATCCCCAAACGCCTGGCTTCGGTCCTGACGGACGGTGTGGCTTTTACCCGCCCGGATTTTTTTCGCCGACTGCCGCCTGCGATAGCCGTTTCCTTGAGGACTTCATCACCCGTCGGCATGCTGCCCACTACGGTCGCCGCCGCACTTTTGGTGGCGGCTGGCGCCGCCTTGTTACTACCGGAGTCGGCGGCGAAATCGACCAGCGGTGCGCCCGTCAGAACCACATCCCCCGCGCCCGCATACAATTTGGATATTTTGCCGGATTGGGGCGAGGGCACTTCCACAACCGCCTTGGCCGTTTCCACCGAAACCAGCGGATCATCCACCGCGATGGTGTCTCCCTCAGCAACATGCCATTCCACGATTTCTGCTTCAGGCAGACCTTCGCCCAGATCAGGCAAATTAAAGATTGTCATTGCGAACGGGTCTCCCGTGTATGTCTAGTCTTCAAGGGATGTCGTGATGACATCGATGATCTTGGCAACGCTTGGCATGTAATCCATTTCCCGTCGAAACAGCGGCATGACGACATCGTAACCGGTAACGCGTCGTATGGGCCCGATCAGATCGTACATACCTTTCTCGGCAACGATAGCGGCGATCTCGGCACCCACGCCGCAGGTCCGCGCCGCCTCGTGCACGATCACCAGTCGTCCCGTCTTTTGCACCGATTCGAGAATGGTCTCGTAGTCGATCGGACTGATCGTCGTGAGGTC
>CAYUOY010000031.1:0-30426 GCA_964446495.1 uncultured Woeseiaceae bacterium
ACTCACCCCGGCCCACCGAACCGCCCGGATACTTCGATACGGATTCGGCGCTGTGGTGTTTGATGTGATGCGCTTAGTGTTCGTCCTGTTGGCACCCCTGTAGGAGCGCGACCTGACGGGCGATACCACGATATTAGCAATGCGACCGGTATCCTTACCCAGGCGCCTCATCCGTTTCATCGACGGTGTACGCTTCGCCCAGAAAATCCTCATCGAACAGATAGATTCTGGTTCCCTCTGGTGCGGCAATGACTTTAAACGCACCCTCGAAGCCCGGAAATTTTTCGCCCTTCATGCCATGTTTTTCGAGTTGTGCCTCGAGCCGTTCCTTGTCGAAACACTTGAAACAAAGTGCCGGGCCACTCAGCGCAATGCTCTCGCTCAGGCCCAGTGCGATGCCGCCGGCATCGAAACGCATATGGGTCGTAGGCTCTTCCCGAAGTTGTAGCAAGGCCGGCGCCAGTGGCGCCCAGAACAGCCCCGCGTTCATGCTGTCTCGAACGGGGAGCGTGAGTTCGAACCAGCTGCCGCAAGCTGAGTGCTTGAGATCGTCCGGCGCTGCCGAGAACGTTCTTGCCTCAACCAGGCTGATCATGTGTCCGTCGCGATCGCTGAAACCCAGCTCATTGAAAATATCTTCGTCAATTCGCAGGAATGAAAAGTCATAACCATGATCTGCCATTGAACGCGCATGCCGCGCCAGGTCCGGTTGCACAAAAGTCAATGTCGGCGCATCGAAAACCCGGTTGTGCAGGCCGATGCAAACGTCGCCGTCACTCACCACGGCGTACTGGTGTGACCAGACGTCGCCGGTTTCGAGCTCGGTGAAACCCAGCGCCTTGTAGAATCCAAGCGACTCGAGAACGTCGGGTGAGTACACGCTGAATTCGAGATACTTGCCAAGCATGGCTAGCGGGTGGCACCCTGTTTTCGAGCGCGTTGCAGACTGTCCTCGCGCTCGATCACGCCGCCAGCAGGATCGGCGTCGGTGCGTGCCTCAGGCCAGCCGCTGATGTTTTTTTGCACCAGGCGACTCAACGCCTGAACGTGATCTTCACGGGCGTTTAGTGCCGGAATATAGCGCAGCTTGCCCCCGCCCGCCCGCGCGTATACTTCGGCATACCGAATGGCGATTTCTTCCAGTGTCTCAAGGCAATCCACCGCAAATCCCGGGCAGATGACATCGATATCGCCGGCACCCGATTGTCCCCATTGCGCGAGCATCTCGTCGGTGTACGGTTGCAACCACTCGCCCCGTCCGGTACGTGACTGAAACGCGACAGACCATTCCTCATCACCGAGTTGCAGTTCGGCGGCGACCAGTCTGGCGGTTTTCTGACAGTGACAATGATAGGGGTCGCCGTCCAGTAGCATTTGATAAGGCAGGCCGTGGAAGGAAAATAACAGGCGCCCACTGCGGCCATTCGATTCCCAGAATTCACGGACGCTCGCTGCGAGAGCCGTCAGATAGTCGTTCGAATCGAAATAGTGATTCACGAAACGAAACTCGGGGACCCAGCGGCGATTCGACAAAGCACCGGTGACCGCATCGAAAACAGAGCCGGTCGTTGAGCCGGAGTACTGTGGATACAACGGCAGCAACAGGATTCGTTGCACATTACGGGCATAGAGAGCATCGAGCGCAGACGGTATCGACGGTTGCCCGTACGACATGGCGATCTCAACATGCACCGTGCCGGACAAACTGGCGCAGAGACTCTCTTGCAGCGCCCTGGCAAGGTCCTGTGAATGCAGCAGCAATGGCGAACCCTGGTCGGTCCAGATCTGGCGATAGGCGTCCGCAGAGCGTCCCGGTCTGAAGCGCAGGATAAAGCCATGCAGAGCCAGCCACCAGGCGATTCGGGGTGCCTCGACTACGCGCGGATCGGACAGAAACTGCCGCAGAAACGGTCGGACAGCCGCTTTGCTTGGTTCCTGTGGTGTGCCGAGATTGACCAGCAAAACTCCAAGGGAGTCTTTGGTTCCGTGTTCGTGTCCGGGTGATGATGAAAAACGGGGCATGCTATTCCAGGTGCTTTTGTGTGATGCGCAAGTGCTTGACTAACAATACTAAATCACTCGCGCAGGTGCCACAAAATGCATACTATGTGGGCCCCTCGCCAGCCGGAAAAAAGATGGCTAACCATACTGAAGCGGAACTGTTACAGCAGGGACCGGATCGTTGGACGCTGATCCGGGATGTGGCTGTTTTACAAGTGAAATTAGTGTTCGACGGGGTGCGGGACCTCATCCTCGTCCCTGTCTCCCTCATCACAGCGATCATTAGCCTGGTGCAAGGTGGCGCCCGACCGGGGCCGCAGTTCTACGATTTGTTGCGGCTTGGGAAGGAAACCGAGCATTGGATCAATCTATTCAAGGCCGCAGAACGCGTGCCCGGATCACCGTCTCGAACCGATCAATTTGCCGGCAAGGACATCGACTCGATGGTGTTGCGAGTCGAGGCATTTGTGGTTGATGAATACAAAAAGGGTGGATTGACAGCGCAGGCGAAAGATCGCATCGACAAAGTGCTCGATTCCATGCGGCGTAAAACCGGAAAATCAGATTCGCCGCAAGACTGATATTCAATCAGTTCTTCCGCTCACATTGCGCCCGCTTAGCAGATCATCCAGGCTTGGCGCAGGATGGCCCGGCCCCATGCGGCCACTCTTTAGACGGCGTACGTAATCCTTGAAGGCCCGCATCGCCTGATAACCGAAGATCCAGCAGATTGGCAGGTTGGCATAAATGATCACGCCGAGTCCGATACCACTCAGATTATCGAGATCGGTGCTGGTCTTGATATGGCCGAGTGTCGCGACAAATATCAGCGCGCAATAGCTGAGCCTGAAGGGCAGCACGCCTTTGTCGCCGGCAAGATAGATGGCACCCTGCTCACCGTAGTAGGCCCAGGCGATGATGGTCGACAGGGCGAATAACCATGAGGCGATGGTGATCAGCCACTTGCCCAGGCCCGGAGCTACCGAGTCGAACGCCTTGGCAGTCAGTGTTGCACCCACATAATCATGATAAAGACCATTGCCCACAATGCGCGGTTCTGCAGGACTCTCGATGCTTTCCCACGACACGCTGAAGCCACTCACTGTTTCCGTTACCAAGCCGGGCAACCGGTGCAGGTGATTTCCAGTCGCAAGATTTTCGCTCGCGGTGACAATCATCATGACCGGTTCTTCACTACGCCAGTCGTCACCCTCGAGGCGGGTGTCCGAAAACTGCCAGCCGGACGCGGTCTCGGTCAGCGCCGGCGGTGTGCGGAATTCCACGTCCGGTGCCCGGTTCCAGATGCCGGTGGCAAGAATAATGAGCGCCGTAAATGTGCAGACAACAATGGTGTCGATGAAAGGTTCAAGGCCGGCAACAATTCCTTCGCGTGCTGGTTCATTCGTTTTGGCCGCTGCGTGCGCAATGGCAGACGAACCCTGTCCCGCCTCATTGGAAAAAATGGCACGCTTCATCCCGAACATAAAGGCGGAGGCCACGGTGCCACCGATGAAGGCGCCGGTCGCTTCTGTCGGCGAAAACGCCGAGGTGACCATCAATGCGAACAAGCCGGGAATTTTCTCGTAGTGGATGAAGAGCACGTAGAAGCCGGCAATGATGTAGAAGAAAACCATGACCGGCACAATGGTGCCGGCGACCTTGCCGATTCTCTTGATCCCGCCAATGATGACGATGCCGACGAGGGTCGTGAGGATCGCGCCGCTGATCCAGCCCGCAACGCCGAAATAGGCATTGGTTATGTCGGCAACATTCCATGCCTGGAACATATTTCCGCCGGTTGCAGAAGACAACATCACACAAATCGAAAACAGCACAGCGAGTGATTTCCCGACCCAGGAAAACTCGGGTTTCCAGCGCGCGAATGCTTTGTCGGCGACCCACATCGGGCCACCATGAGGGTTGTCCGGGTCGTCGGTATTTCGATACAGCATCGACAAGGTAACTTCAGTGAGCTTTATAGCCATACCGAGGAAGCCAACGACCCACATCCAGAAAATAGCGCCTGGCCCACCGAGTGTGATGGCTAATGCGACACCACCGATGTTGCCTAGCCCGACCGTGCCCGATAATGCAGCGGAGAGAGCCTGGAAATGATTGATCGCACCGGGATCATCCGGATCGTCATAGACGCCACGAACCACTTTCGGCCCATGAACCAGCGCCTGGTACTGGCAAAAACCGCTCCAGATCGTGAACAACACGCCGGTTCCCGCGATAATAAATATCCAGGTCTCGTTCCAGAGAACGGCATTGATGGATGCCAGAATCTGACCTAAGTCGCCCATATCTCCCCCGAGACGGCCTGTCTAGACCGCTGTCATACAATGATTGTCGGCGCTGTTTCCTGTCATGGTTTCGTAGCGGCTTCCATGATCGCGGTAACGCCCATGCCGCCCGCGGTGCAGACGGAAATAAGACCACGGCCCGAGCCTTTTTCCTGCAGCAACTTCGCCATTGTCGCAATGATTCTTGCACCGGTCGCCGCAAATGGGTGGCCGATGGCCAGGCTGCCGCCTTTGACATTCAGTTTTGCCAGGTCGATCGGTCCCATCGGTGTGTTGCGGCCCAGCTTGTTGCGACAAAAGTTCTCCGACTGCCAGGCCATCAATGTGGCAATGGTCTGCGCGGCGAATGCTTCGTGAATCTCGTAGAAATCAAAATCCTGCAAATCCAGGTTCGCCTCCTTCAGCATTTCGGATACGGCGTAGGCCGGCGCCATCAGCAATCCCTCATCACTGATGAAATTGACCGCCGCAACCTTGCTGTGCGTAAGGAAGGCCGTGACAGGTAATCTCTTTTGCACCGCCCAATCCTCCGCTGCCAGCAATACGGCGGCGGCGCCATCCGTCAATGGCGTACTATTGCCCGCCGTCATGGTAGCGTCTTCGCCCTTGTCGAAAACGGGTTTCAATTTGGCCAGTTTCTCGATGGTGGTATCACGTCGGATATTGTTGTCTTCCTCGACGTCCTGGAAAGGAATCACCAGGTCGGAATAGAACCCGGCGTCGTAGGCCGCCGCCGCTTTCATATGACTGGCCAGTGCCAGTTGATCCTGATGTTCTCGTTCGACCTCAAAAAACTTCGCGGTAATTTCCGTGCTTTCGCCCATGGAAAGGCCGGTGCGCGGTTCAGTGACGCCGGGCAATTCGGGCTTGAAATGAGACGGGCGCAAGCCGAACAAGGGCAGCACTCTTCGCAACAATGACTTGCCGCGATAGCTGTTCAACAACACTTTGCGATAGCTATCGGGATAGACAATCGGGGCATCGCTGATCGAGTCCGTGCCTCCCGCGATCCCGCAATCGATCTGGCCGAGCGCAATCTTGTTGGCAACGTGAATGGCCGCCTCGATGCTGGTGCCACAGGCACGTTGCATATCGACACCCGGAGTTCGCAAAGACAGGCCGGAATCGATGACACATTCCCGGGCAAGGTTGTAGTCTCTCGAATGCTTAATGACCGCGCCCAGGGCGACATCTCCCAGGGTCTGTCCTTTGAGATCGTATTTGTTGACCAGGGCTTCCAGCGTTGCCGTCATCATATCCTGATTGGAACATCCGGCGTAGATTGAATGAGCGCGACAAAACGGAATCCTGATCCCGCCTACCACTGCTACGCGCCTCGATCGACCGTCGTGCAACATACCTCTCTCCGATTATTCGTTACTCATTCCGGGTGCCGGGCAACCTTACACCAAAGGAACGGTTTCGCGTAATTTCCAGCGCGCCAGATTATGCCGACATGCTAGAGTGACACTACAAATTAAATAACAAATACAGACGACACCGGAACGCATGAATATCAAGCTTCGAGAAGTGCGCCAGCTCCTCAAAGTGGCGGCTCCGCTCATGATGAACAACCTGGCGATCGCGGGAATGCAGTTCGCGGACGCTATAATGGCCGGGCAGCTCGGCGCGAGGGAGTTGGCGGCTGTCGCGGTTGGCGGAAGTGTCTGGTTTCTGGGTTTTACTTTGTGTCTCGGGCTGATGATGGCCATATCGCCAATTGCCGCGAGGCTCATGGGTGCCGGTAAGCCTGAGTTGATTGGACGTTATACCCGGCAAGGGCTTTGGCTGGCCGCCGCCATGGGCGTACTTTTTATTATTTTCATTCAGTCATTGGCGGGATCGTTACTCGCCGTTTTCGGAATTGATGCCGCCTTCCTGGAGATGGCGATAGGCTATGTCGAGGCGATCGTCTGGGGCGCGCCGGCGGTATTCGTGTTTCTGGCGTTTCGCTTTACGACAGAGGGCATTGGTCACACACGACCGATCATGTACACGTCCCTGCTGGCGCTCGTCTGCAACGTTTTTCTCAACTACGTATTCATGTTCGGACATTTCGGCGCGCCCGCAATGGGTCCGGTCGGTTGTGGCGTAGCGAGCGCGGTAACCATGTGGTTGATCATGTTTATCCTGGGCACGTATATTTACGTGCACCCGCGTTATAAGCCACTCAAGATTTTCGATCACCTGGCACCAGTGCGCATGCCAGTGCTGAAAGAAATAGTGGCGCTCGGGCTGCCGATTTCAATTACGATCACAGCCGAGGCTGGCCTGTTTTCCGCTGTTTCCATTCTGGTCGGCACGCGCGGTCCGTCTATTACGGCGGCGCACCAGATTGCGCTGAACTTCGCGTCGACAATGTTCATGATTCCGTTAGCAATCAGTGCCGCAACAACAGTACGTATCGGCCAGGCTCTCGGTGCGGAGAATCCTCAACTGGCGCGTCTCTCCGGTATGCTGGGAATATTCATGTGCGGGGTTTTCATGTCTTTTTCTGCGCTAGTCCTGCTCATATTTCGCGACACCATCGTCGGCATATATACGAACGATACATCGGTTCAGGCGATCGCCATCAGCATGCTGTTGATGGCTACCGTATTTCAGGTGGCTGACGGTGTGCAGATCGGGGCGGCGGGTGCATTGCGCGGTTACAAAGATACACGCGTGCCAATGGTGATCAACATGTTTTCTTACTGGGTGCTCGCTTTTCCTATTTCCTACCTGGCAGCCGTTACATACAATGCCCGGCCCGCTTACATTTGGCTTGGCTTTGTCATTGGCTTGACAGTGGCGTCGGCTTTACTGACCCGACGCTATGGAAAAGTCTCACGTGTGGATGAGCTCGCCAGCGACAGGAGTGTTGCCGGCGGGCATGAAGCGGCGGCTCAGGTATCGTCAGATCCTTGACCGAAACTCGGGCTGTCGCCCGCCAGGTACTCTGCTTCCTGTGGCGTATTTTGTCTATCCAGTAATTTATTACGGTGCGGAAAACGCCCGAATAATTCAATAATGTCACGGTGCAGCTCGGCGAAATGGGCGATAGTGGCGAATGTTTCTTTGTGCGTTGGTACGACGGCCTCGGCCAGCCGCTCATAAATTTTGACCGCCTTGTTCTGAACTTTTCGTGATTCACTGTGTTGCAGGGGCATGTAGAAAAAGACTCGTTCGATTGGCGATAGCTCCTGATCCCTTTTCGCCATTGCTCCCTCCACACACAACTTGAGTGCGGCTTTGTCTTTGGCGAAGGCGTCGGCTGTGCCGCGGTAGAGGTTGCGGCGAAACTGGTCCAGCAACAATATCAGCGCCAACAGACCCTGGGGCTTGTGTGTCCAGTGATCAAGTTTGCCTGCAGACGCCAGCTCGACATCGTTCGCGAAGGCCCTCTCGATTTCCTGATCGAAAACCGGATCCTCGCTGAACCAGATTTCCATGCGACTGTCGATTTGCGGTGCACTAAGGGTTTGATCCTGAAACCAGAACGCGAGGATGGCATCGATTCGAGCCTGATCCAGGTCGGTAATTGTTGCATCCATGCTTTCGCTTAACAGCTTTACGGCCATGTCGGTGCGCCCTTGTCTCCGGGTTTACAAATGAGCAATTCGGTCACAAACTCGCCGCCGTCGAAACTGAGACATAGATCACAGAATCAAGGCGCTTCGTCCGCCCATAGTCATTCAGGTTGTCGGACTCTAGCAAATGAAAGATGCCAAGGTCCGAATCATGTTGAGTCGAGGTCATAGTACGCTGGTTTGCGGTCGACGAACAACGGTGGTGGGTATACTTGCGCTGTTACCGAATGCACGGCAAATGTTGGTCTGAACTGGAGGTTATCTGATGTCGGGTCCTGGTACGGTCAAAATGGGTGTATTGCTCGTGGCCCTTTTCGGGCTGTGTGCCTGTGCTGCTACCGAATCGTTCGTACAAACTCCAGCCGTCAATCTGTCCAGCGTCGAACTCAGCAAGATCAACTTCAAGCAGCAGACTTTTCTGCTCGGCTTCAATGTCGAAAATCCAAACGCTTTTCCATTGCCGGTGAAAATGATCCGTTACAAAGTGATGCTCGAAGATCAAAAATTTGCTCGGGGTGAGACTCCGTGTGATTTCACGATTCCGGCACACGGCGATGGAGAATTTGTTATCAGCGTCGAACTTGATTTGCTCCAGTCCGGAGCCGGCCTGACATCGGTAATTCGCGATGGCGCAGGCAGCGGTATCGCCTATGAGCTCGATGGCAGCCTCACCCTGGACATACCGCTTGCCCCACCCATCGACTTTTCAAGCGAGGGCAGCGTAGTGGTGCAAGCCGTCCGCTTCTGACCTCCTCAAAAGTACGGGTAGTCAAACAGGGGAAAGACGCCCCCTGTTTCCTTGACTAACGGGCAGTCGGACGAAAAATATCACACCGCCCTCGGTGTTCCTGGCGCCAATAGTGCCGCCATGCCCAGCGGCAATCAGTTTTGCAATGTGCAAACCGAGGCCGAGATGCTCGCCAGCGCCACTATCCTGGCGAACAGAGACCATGGAGTCGAAAAGTTGAGAGCGCATCTTCTCGGGTAACGGTGGGCCGGGATTGGCAACGGAAATCAGGAAGTTTTCATCATCCGTTGCCAGCTCTATGACGATTTCGTCATGCGGTTTGCTGAAACTGATTGCATTGTCGACGAGCTTGTCGAGCAATTGCATGATCATTTCGGGTGAGCCCGAAAACATGCCTTCGGTGATCTGTGACTCGAAGCGAAACTGTCGCTGCGAGCCGATGTCGGCGTAGGCCTCTGTCGCGACCCGCAATGCACCACAAAGGTCGAACAATTCGGGGTCGACATGTTGCATCAACTCCTCGACCCGACTGGCCTCACTCATTGCGGCGAGTATTTTTTGCAGTCTTGCGGCGCCGTCGCGGGCACGCGCTGTGTACTGTCGAGCCTCGTCGGACAGGGGTTCGTGATCCAGGTTCTCCAGCGAAGAACTGACGATAGTCAGAGGAGTTCGCAATTCATGTGACAGTTTTGAGGCCAGTGTGCGCAGATAATCATTGTAGTTGCCGATCTGGCGCAGCACTCGCGAAAATCCACGCGACAAATCGCCAATTTCATCACTCGCAAAGGCGCTCGGCAAAGCCAGCTGAGTTTTTTCCTCGTTAAGAGCCTGTTCGGCTGCCGCGCTGAGACGACGAATACGCAATGACAACCAATTTGCGTAACCGAGGAGTACAAACGCCACGGCCAGCGTTGCGATTAACGTAAAGTTGATCAACCGCCCAAGCGAGGCATTGGTAAGACTCAGAATTGCATTCGTGCCTTGTTGCAAAATCAGGGCGCCGGTTTGAACATTTCCGGACCAGATCGGTTGCGCAACCGTGACGACCGCTCGACCCGTTTGCGACGAGCGAAACCAGGACACGCCTGCCGTGTCTTGCAAGGCACTGCGCACGTAGTCTTGCTGCTCCCGCCCGCCGGGGTCCGGTTCCGCGAACTCGGATTCCTGGCCGGGCTCGAGCAGGGCGTTGTAGGCTATGTTCATCCAGCCCGAGCGTTGCGGGCCACGGTTTCTGTCTCCTTGTTCGTTCACCAGGCCGCCGGCCTGCGCGAGTCTCCAGCCCGCGCGGTCTGTGACGATCAGGCGCAGGTCAGATTGCACATAGGCTTCGACCGCACTGGTTAGGATTCCTGATTCCCGGATGAAGCGACCGGGTCTGGATGTATTGAAACTCGCGCTCTCGATACCCGCCATCTCGGCAGAGCGCGTATTGGTAACAATGAGACCAACGTAGTCACGCAGAAGGGCCAGCGGAATTCTGGCTTCGAGCCGATAGCCGCTCGCCGTATCCAGCCAGTGCGCGCGAATTCGCGGTTCCTCAACCACCCCGGCTTCAAGAATCCGTTGCGCCAGGAGCGATCCGGGCGCTTCTGGGATGAAGGCAAAGTCACTCTGTTCGCCCGTAGCATCAGCGGTGATCAGATCCACTCGTTCGGAGAAACCCGCCTTTGTTGGCGCCGCGAAGACCACGGCATCATCCCGTGCCTCGATGAAAAAATAGGCGTAGCGTCCGAATGTTGCGAATACAAAATGAATGGCCCCATCGACGCCGCGCATCGAGCGCAGCGCTTTTTCGGGTAGCGACCAGTCATCCATGTAGCCATCGATCAATGGTTCATGGCTCAGTGAGTGAGCGTAGATCTGACTCTCGCGGAAGATGCCATCGGTTCCCGCTGCAACAAATGCGGCGGGAAATTGCGACAGGGAGTCGGCGATCGCCAGGGCCGTCCCGGCCAGCATTTGCTGCTGGCCTTCCCGTAGTGCCGACTCGGTCTCACGAATGAACTGGCATCCCGCCCAGGGGAGTACGAGTGTCAACAGGCTGACCAGGAGTAGCTGACGTCGCAGATTCATCGCAGACTTTGCAGGCTAGTCGGAAAGCCAGCGATACCCCATTCCATATACCGTCTCGATCGCGTTGAAGTTCGGGTCGATGGTGACAAACTTTCGACGAATGCGTTTGATGTGCGAGGTGATCGTGTTGTCGTCGAGGACTGCTTGCGCGGCATCCATAAGTTGCTGGCGATTTTTCACGTGACCGGGATACCGTGCCAGTGCATGCATCATCCAGAACTCCGTCACCGTCAGTGCGATGGTTTGATCGTTCCATCGAACCGTCATGCGATCCACATCCACCTCCAGGCTGCCTCTGTGCAGACAATCCTCCGCCGTCGGTGGTTTGCGTAAGGCGTCCATGCGGCGGAACAAAGCAGCAACTCGCGCCATGAGGTGCGGCATGCTGATGTCTTTAGTCAGGTAATCGTCGGCCCCGAGGCGCAGGCCCGACACAGCATCGAATTCCGAGTCGCGTGCGGTGAGAAATATAATGGGAAGATCGGCCGACATCGCGCGCAACTGACGACATAGCTCGAAGCCACCTTCGACATCGTTAAGCAGATTGATATCGATGACCACAAGATCGGGCAGGCGAGCCTCAAAAGCGTCAATGGCAGGGCGACGCTCGGCATACAAGTCAACATGGTATCCCTCGCGACGGAACGCTGCTCCGTAATTTTCACGCAGAGCCGCTTCGTCTTCAACGATCGCGATGGTTCTGGACATAGTCTTCAAGCCGCTTCAGTCGAGCGCGTACCGGTGCCCGGTAACGCAAGGGATACCTATCGTGCCGCATGCGGTTGAGTTCAACAAGCGCTGCGGGGCTGAGGCCACAATTCGTCATATTTCATCGCTACTTTGCCACCGGCTTGTCCCCGGGCCGACTCATCGGCCTGCTGCAATGAGCGGCAAGTCAACGGGAGGACGCGATGCAACCAGAAAATACCAGGGCAGTCTGTCTGGCCATAGTTATGTCGGTACTAATGCTGCTACCGGGAATGTCTGTTGCCAGCCAGGATGACCGCGTGTCACCGGGTGATATCAAAAGTGGCAGCCTGCTGCTGCGATCGGCGGATGGTTTTCGGCGAGCAACGCGCATGAACACGGACGTGAAAATCCACGTTAGCGGCCTTGCCATACGCACCATGCTGCGGCAAACATTCCGCAATGACAGCGATGCCTGGGTGGAGGGAGTGTATGTATTTCCGCTCCCGGACGGTGCCGCCGTCGACCGGCTGCGAATGAAGATTGGCGAGCGCTTCATCGAAGGAGAAATTCGCGAAAAGGAAGCAGCAAAAAAGGAGTACGAAACGGCCCGGCGTCAGGGGAAGAAGGCCAGCCTGGTCGAGCAACAACGTGCCAACCTGTTTACCACCTCTGTCGCGAATATAGGTCCCGGGCAGGAGGTGGCGATCGAAATCGAATACCTCGATACCGTTCGTTATGACGAAGGTACTTTCCGGTTGCGATTTCCCATGACGTTCACGCCGCGATTCATCCCGGGCACGAAGCTTGAGGGTCGAAAAGGAACAGGCTGGTCGGCCGACACGGACCGGGTGCCGGATGCGTCGCTGATCACACCGCCGGTGATCGAGAATGCCGTTGATCATCGCATGACGCTGGAGGTTGATATCAATGCGGGCATGCCGCTCGAGATCGTCGCCAGTCGCTATCATCCTATCGACGTGCATCAAAAAGGCGCTCACTTCGGTGTTACGTTTGCATCCGGCGATGTGCCAATGGATCATGATCTTGAGCTCCTGTGGCGACCGGTAAAAACAACCGTGCCAACGGCCCTGATATTTTCCGAACAGGTGGACGAACAACCACATTTTCTAATCATGATGCTGCCACCTACCGATTCTGCGGCTGTCACAGTGAGTCAGCCACGGGAGCTGGTCTTCGTTATCGACACCTCCGGATCGATGCACGGCACGTCATTGCAGCAAGCGAAGAAGGCATTGCATATGGCGCTGGATGGTTTGCAGCCCGGCGATCGATTCAATGTGGTGCAGTTCAATTCGGTCACCCAATCGCTGTTTGCCGGCAGCGTGTCGGCGAGCGCTGCCAATGTAAAAAGGGCCAGGGACTATGTTGATGGTCTGGTCGCCAATGGCGGAACGGAGATGCGTCGTGCGCTTGAGCTGGCGTTGGCCGATGCCGCGAGCGAGACCCACTTGCGCCAGGTGATCTTTATCACGGACGGCAGCGTCGGTAACGAGAATGAGTTGTTCGAGGTCATTGAGCGCAAGCTCGGCGCCACCCGTTTGTTCACGGTGGGTATAGGGTCGGCACCGAATGGCTGGTTCATGCGCAAGGCGGCGGAAGCGGGGCGCGGAACCTATGTGTTCATCAGCGCATTGCATGAAGTGCAAGAGAAAATGGGACGGTTGTTCCGTAAATTGGAGCGACCGCAAGTGACCGATATCAAACTTGAGTGGCCGGACGGCATTGCAGAGTTAGCATACCCGACAACCGTGGCGGACCTGTACGCGGGCGAACCCGTTGTCGTGAAGGTACGTTTTGACCAAGTCGCACGAGCGGGTGACCAGTTGAAGATAAGTGGTCGATCGGTGGCGGGTGACTGGGGTGCGGAATTGCCATTGTCCTTTGCCGAGGAAAGTCCGGGAATCGCCGCCCTGTGGGCTCGGGCACGGATCGCTGCTCTGACGGATGGCATTCGACATGGCGCCGACGCGGTCGTCACTCGGAAGTCGATTGTCGACACGGCTTTGCGTCACCATCTGGTCAGCAAATACACCAGCCTGGTTGCGGTCGACAAGACACCGGCGCGGCCCGCAAACGCCGGATTGAATCAGGAACAGGTCGCCAGCCTGTTGCCGTACGGACAGAGCCGACAGGCGATATTCGGCTTCCCGGCAACCGCAACCAGTGCCGGCTTGCATCGTCAGATCGGTGCTATCAGCATACTGCTGGCGACGTTGTTGCTTTTCTATCGGGTCTGGACGCTGCAGGGGTTTCGTCGCGATGCCGTTGTCGCGGGTTAGTCGGGTCGTCATGGCCTGCCTGTTTTGCCTGGGTTTCTGGCAGCTGGGACATAGCGCCTACATTCCCGCCAAAGCGTGGTTCGCACAGGAACTGATGCAACGTGCCTGGCAAAAGAACGAACACTCGGTCGAAGCGCATCGACCCTGGCCCTGGGCGGATACCTGGCCGGTTGCGAGAATGTCAGCGAAAGCCGGTGCTGTTGAACTCATCGTGCTGGCCGGCAGCTCAGGGAGAACGCTGGCATTCGGACCCGGACACATGAGTACCAGCGTTCTGCCGGGCGAAACGGGAAACAGCATCATCGCCGGTCACCGCGATACCCACTTCCGGTTTTTACAGCACTTGCAAGTGGGTGAGTCGCTGCTTTTTGAAATGGCGGATGGGCGCGATCACTTATTCCGGGTGACGAGCATTGACGTTGTGGATTCCCGGCGGGGCAGCATCGTGCTCGATACCGAAGCGCCGATGCTCAGCCTGGTTACTTGTTACCCGTTCTCGTCAACCGCTGTGGGCGGGCCAATGCGTTACGTGGTGTCGGCGGAGATGATTTACTAAACCGGATCGGGTTTAATTTATCTCAATGATTATTTTTCCGCGTGCATGGCCGTTTTCCGAGTGCTGGAGTGCCGCGCGAGTGTCACTAAGCGGGTATCGACTGTCAATGACCGGCGTTATTTTTCCAGCCTGCATAAGATCACCCAATGTAGCCAGGTCATCCTGGTCCAGTTCCGCCATTATCATTTCGAACGCCTGGTCCACGACCGGTGACGTTATGAGGGCTACAATGGGAGTCATCAAAGGTCCGAGCCAGTCTCCGTTGCTGCCTCCGACCATGACAAAGATTCCCTCGGGCTTTAGTACACGTCGGTTCGCGGACAACGAGTGATTGCCAACCATGTCGATGATCAGGTCGTACTGGTGTCCACTCTCGGTGTAATCCTCAGTCGTGTAGTCAAAGACCTGGTCGGCACCGATCAATCGAACCAGTTCCACATTCCGCGTGCTGCACACACCGGTTACTTCCGCACCGAACGACTTCGCAATCTGAACCGCGAACGTACCCACGCCACCAGAGGCGCCATTTATGAGAACTTTTTGTCCTGGCTTAAGATTGCCCTGGTCACGAAGCGCCTGCAGCGCGGTGATGGCCGCAATGGGCGCGGAGGCTGCCTGCTCAAACGAGATGTTGTCCGGTTTCATGGCCAGTGAACCATCCTCAGCGAGCACCACGTACTCGGCAAACGCACCGTCCGCCCCTCCGAAAACGTCGTCCCCGGGCTTGAACCGCGAGACATTGCTGCCAACCGCCTCCACGGTGCCGGAAAAATCCACGCCCAGACCCGTTTCATCGGGTGCGCCGAGGCCAGACATGAAGCGCAGAAGATACGGCGTACCACGCATGTAATGCCAGTCCAATGGATTCACGGATGCGGCTCGCACTTTGACAAGAACTTCATTGTCCGCCGGTATGGGCTTTTCGACATCTCCGAACTCAACAACATCGGTTGAACCGTAGCAATGATAGGTGATGGCCTTCATGGTTACGGTGCTGTCGGAAAGTGCCGGAGCCGTTCCGCAGGCCGAATTGTGGCTCAACACCAGTCCCATCGACACTATCCCAAAAGCCAGGACAACCGCGAAACCGCCAAATATCTTATATCGTAATTTCATTTATACATTTCTCATCGCTAATTCTCTAGGCGAGCGTGTAGGCGAAACGGGGCGGCGCGCATACAATTCGTGAGCCATCGGTGACCGCTCCGGGTCATAGTGGTCCCTTTTGCTTCAGGCCGTCAAATCGGAACAGCCGTCACTGTACCAAACTCACCCGCATCAGCGCGGCGCAGCTAATAGCATCCGTGATGCTCCCCTGCAACACCATCTCCAGCGCCTCAGCCAATGGCAGTTTGCGGATCTCGATATTCTCCGTTTCCTCAAATTCCGGCTCGCCGTTCGTCAGGTCTTGTGCGACAAAAATGAGCGCCTCCTCATCAGTGATCGAGTTGCTGACATGTAAACTCATCACGTGCGACCAACGTATCGCAGTCAGGCCGGTTTCTTCGCGGAGTTCTCTGCGGGCTGCGGCCAACGGGTCTTCTTCCAGCGGCCCGCCGCCCATGGGAATTTCCCAGGAGAACAATCCCGTAGTGTAGCGATCCTGCCCAACCAGCCAGGTGTTGCCGTCTTCATCCAGTGGCACGATGGCGATCGCTTTGTTCTTGAAGTGCACGTGACCGTAGCGATTTTCACCGCCCCCGGGATTGATCACCCGGTCATCACGCACCGTGATCCAGGGATTATCGAAGACGACCCTGGAGTCGAGAGTGGTCCAGCCCATAATTCGTTGCTCGCAGAATTTCAGATACGTCGATAGTAACGCAGTGCGGTACGAGTCATGGGCAATGGCCAATCCATTTGATTGCGCCTCGCAGCGGCCTGCGCCATAGTGACCCGGTTAGCTCCTATTCCCGGGTCTCTCCTTTGGAGACTCACTTCCGGATTGTTCATGGCATCGACAAGCGCCCGGCTCACCACTGGTCCGGTGGGTCGCCAGATGATTGATATGACCGTGCCCGTGCTGTTCGGCATCCTCATGATGATGTTGCAGGCCTTCGTGGACGCGTATTTCATTGGTCGCGTAGGGGATACCGAGTTGGCGGCACTGGGCTTTGCTTTCCCGATCCTGATGATTGTGAGCAGCGTGGCCATCGGCCTTGGTGCCGGTACCTCATCCGTCGTAGCCCGGGCCATCGGCGCAAATGATCATCCCCGGGCAAAACGACTGGCGACGGACAGCCTGGCGCTTTCTTTCCTCATCACAATGGTTGTGTGCGTTATCGGTTTTCTGACGATCAAGCCGCTGTTCCGTTTGTTGGGTGCGCCGGAATCCATGTTGCCCCTGATCGCCGGCTATATGCGAATTTTGTATGTCGGGGTGCCGTTCGTTGTCGTTGGCATGGTTGGCATGAGTAGCATGCGAGCGACCGGCGATACTCGATTGCCGAGCATGTTGATGGTGTTGGCGGCCATCATAAACGTGATACTGGATCCCATCTTGATATTCGGTCTCGGACCGGTACCGGAGATGGGTCTGAATGGTGCTGCGATGGCGGCATTGATGGCACGCGCCGGGATTTTTGTGGGTATGCTGTACTTTCTGCGCGTGCGCTTCGACATGCTGAGTTTTCGCGGTGCCAGGCTGGCTGAACTCAAGCGTTCCTGGGGTGACATCCTGCATGTGGGAATTCCAGCCGCCGCGACCAACGCCATTATCCCCATCGCAACTGCCGTGATTACCGCAATGTTGGCACGCTATGGACCAGAGGCTGTTGCCGGGTTCGGCGTTGCAAGTCGGATCGAGGCTTTGATGCTGGTCATGTTCTATGCACTATCTGCCACCATCGGTCCCTTCGTCGGCCAGAACCTCTCTGCTGGAAGGCCCGATCGTATTTTTCGGGCGTTGCGATTGTCCACCGGTTTTTGTCTCGGCGCCGGTCTCCTGATCGCGATTGTTCTGGCCGCGATGAGCAAAGTACTGCCAGCCCTTTTTAGCGACAATCCCGCGGTAACCGATGTGACAACCCTGTTCCTGCTGGTGGCCCCGATTGGCTACGGTGCCTACGGCATGGTGATGGTGATGAATGCCTCATTCAACGGTATGGGCAAGCCGATGCCCGCTGTCTTTATCAGCGTGGCACGCATGGCTGTCATTTACGTTCCGCTGGCTTTCGTGCTAAATCGCTGGTACGGAATGGTGGGTATTTTTGCGGCGTATGCGCTTACCAACATTTTCTCCGGCATTCTTGCCTACCTATGGGCACATGCGTCGGTTAACGAGCAAAGTGAAAAACACGCGGTGACATCGGTATCCTAGAGACGGACACCGTCTGAATCAGAATTTCAATTCGCGCGCGACAAGTCTCTTGCAGGTGACGTGCATGCCGATGCCACGGCTTGCCATAAACAAAGTAAGTGCCAGCCACAGGCCGTGATTGCCAAGCGGTTGTAACAAGTACCAACTCGGAAGAAAGACTACCAAAGTGGAGATGACCATGATGTTTCGCATCTCACGCGCCCGGGTTGCTCCGACGAAGACACCGTCGTAGAGAAACGACCAGACGGACACCAGCGGTGACAGAATAATCCACGGCAGGTAGCGAATAGTAACATCCCGTATTTCCTGAATATTGGTCAGCAAGTTAATCAGACTGCTGCCGAAGAGTGCGAAGAACGCGCAAAAGCCAACCGCCACGTAAAGCGACCAGCGCAGGGAAATGGCAACCGCGCTGTCGAATGCCGCACGGCTTTTCTGACCAACGGCCTTTCCCACCAGCGCCTCGGCCGCGTGCGCGAAACCATCCAGTGCCAACGCCAGCAGGGTTTGCATATTGAGAAGTACGGCGTTCGCGGCCAGGACCAGGACACCCAGTCTGGCACTCTGTGCCGTTATGAATGCGAAAGTAAATGCGACCGCCATGGTACGGATGAAAAGGTTGGCGTTAATTGCAAAAAAGGCGGCGTATTCGCGAACGACAGTCAATTTGTGCAGCGGCCAGCCACCCTTATGGGATCGCAGCTCACGCAATACCAGCGTAATACCAACCAGTACGCCGGTGTACTCAGCGAACACCGAAGCGGCGGCAACGCCGTCAACGGTCATGCCCATAACCACAACAAACAACAAGTCGAGGCAGACGTTGGTGATGTTGGTGATCAGTACAATGACCAGTGGTGCACGCACGTTCTGCAAGCCGATGAACCAGCCAATGAGTGCGAGGTTGGTAAGGATCGCGGGAGCGCTCCAGATCCGAATGGAAAAATACTGTTCGGCATAGGTTCTGATTGCGGCGTCGGGGCCGAGCAAGCCCATGCTTATTTGCCGAATAGGCTGTTGCAGGACCATAAACACGAACGCAATGACCAGCGCAACGATCACAGCCTGGCCGAGCGCAACCCGTAAGCCCTCGTGGTCCCCGGCGCCAAAATGCTGGGCCGTTATGCCCGTTGTTCCCATGCGCAGGAAATTGACGCCCATGAAGAGGAAACTGAAGATAGTCGAGCCGATGGCAACGGCGCCAAGATAGGACGGGTCATCGAGGTGTCCGGTAACGCCGATGTCGACCATGCCCAGTAATGGCACGGAGATATTCGACAGAATCATCGGCGCGGCAATGCGCCAGACATCTTTGTTAGTTGGAATCAAATTGATCGCAACCGATTAGCAGCTTGTTGAAAATACCATGGATGGTTTTTCCAACAGATCGTTAGAATGCATTGACGCCGGTTAGCTCTTTGCCGACCACGAGCTGATGTATGGTTTCCGTGCCCTCATAAGTGATGACACTTTCCAGGTTGAGCATGTGCCGAATCGGCACGTACTCGGCGCTGATGCCGGCACCGCCAAGCAGATCACGTGCATCGCGCGCAATGTCGAGCGCCATGCGGCAGTTGTTCCATTTCGCAATCGATACCTGAGCAGGTTTCAGTCTGCCGCTGTCTTTCAGTCGGCCGAGTTGCAGCGCCAGGACCTGTGCGGTCGTGATGCGGCGGGCCATGTCGGCGACTCTGAGTTGCACCGCCTGGTTGTGAGACAACGGGCGGTTGAAAAGGATTCGATCCTCGGCGTAGCTCAGTACTTCGCTCAGGCAAGCCTGTGCTGCGCCGATAACGCCCCAGCTAATGCCATAGCGGGCCTGAGTCAGGCAGCCCAGTGGGCCTTTTAGTCCGACGACATTCGGCAACATGTTTTCCTCGGGGATGCGGACGTTGTCGAGAAACAGGGCGGCCGTTACTGAGGCGCGCAGCGAAAACTTGTTCTCGATTTCCTGCGCTGTGAATCCGGGCGTGCCTTTCTCGACGATGAAGCCACGCAACCCTTCATCTGTCATGGCCCAAATGATGGCGGCATCGGCAATGCTGCCGTTGGTTATCCACATCTTCGCGCCGTTCAGAACCCAGTCGCTGCCGTCACGACGGGCGTGCGTTTTCATGTTGCCTGGATCGGAACCACCGTGTGGCTCGGTCAGACCGAAACAACCGATGGCCTCACCGCGTGCCATGGCGGGCAACCAGCGTTGTTTCTGTTCTTCGGATCCGTAGGTATGAATTGGATACATCACCAGGCTGCTTTGCACGGAGACGAAACTCCGCAGGCCGCTATCGCCGCGTTCCAGCTCCTGGCAAATGAGGCCGTAACAAATGCCATTCATACCGGCGCAATCATAGCCTTCAATGGAGCTGCCAAAGAGCCCCAGCTCTGCAACCTGACCGATCAGTTGTTGCGGAAAGTAGTGTTTCTCAAAGGCATCCCGCATGAGCGGCAGGACCTTATCATCGACAAAGCGGGCGACGGTGTCCTGCACCATGCTTTCTTCCTCGCTGAGTTCTGAACGAACGTCGTAGAGGTCCATAGGGTTCAAGGCTTGTTTGGTCACCGGGGTGATTCCTGAAAAGTCGATCGATACGGGGCCGAAGATTCTACCGGAATCACCATGGCGTTAAAACGGAATTCCCAGTTTTCGGTATAGCTGTGACAGAAGCCAGACCGGTGCGATCATCAAAAGTTGCAAGTCTTCCCAGACGCCGTGAATTCCGCGAGCGGCATGGCGCCCCATATACAGGCCAATCAGGCTTGCCAGCGTGAGCCCGGCGGCGGCCCGAAAGACCAGATAGCCCGAGTCTTCGAGCCATAGTTGGCACGCTATCACTCCGGCGAGAAACGGCAACATACCGATTGCCAGCGGTATTGAGATGATGAAATAGTAAACGACTGTCGCCAGCAGGAAAGCTGTGGCCCAATTCAATGCGGGCGATATAGCCAGAAATTCTTGTGGAATCGGCAGGGACCACAAAAGCCCTACGATTCCGACCACCAGCACCGGGACGGATATCCAGTAGAGAGGCGCAAAGCGAATGTCACGGTGATGCTCGCCGTAGTCGTTCAGCCACTTGTCCGTTTCGCTCATGCCCGTCCTGAAGATGCGCCCTCGGAAGCATTCTACACACTGCAGGCCGAATTATAGATGCTGGTCGAACTGAGACCTTGCTCACACTTTCGATCATTTTTGCCATCGGAGAGACACCATTCGACTCGATTGGCGGTCTCTTCAGTCAGTGTTCAGCAAATTCGGCGTTAGAATAGGATAATTATCAGCGAGGCATTGCTGGGGTCTCCAAAGCGATGCCCGAAAAATTTATCTCGGCTAAGACAAGGATCGATCATGAAAGCAACAGGATTGAAGGCAGGATTCGCGGTGGCGATAGCCTCGTTGGTATTGAGCGGTTGTGAAACACTGGATGCTTACACGCAGGAATCAAAAACGAGTTCCGCGGCCAAAGGTGCGGCCATCGGTGCCGCCGCGGGTGCCGTCGCTGGTCTCCTCTCTGGCGATGATGCTGTGGAGCGTCGGCAGCATGCAATGATCGGTGCTGGCATCGGCGCCCTGGCGGGCGGTGCGATCGGTTATTACATGGACCAGCAGGAAGCAGAGTTGCGAGCGGAGCTGCAAGGCACCGGCGTCAGCGTGACCCGTATTGGCGATAACATCACTCTCAACATGCCCGGCAATGTCACTTTCGCTACCAACAGTTCTGATCTGAGCCCGGCATTTTTCAGTGTGCTCACGTCTGTATCGAAAGTGCTGGTGGAATACGACCAGACTGTTGTCGAAGTGGCGGGTCATACCGATAGCACAGGCAGTGACAGCTACAATCAAGGATTGTCCGAGAGGCGGGCAAACTCCGTGGCAGCGTACCTGCGCTCACAAAACATAAATAGCCAGCGGTTGCTAACACTCGGCGTGGGCGAACATTATCCTGTTGCCGATAACAGCACTTCGGGCGGTCGTCAGGCAAATCGTCGTGTTGAAATCACGATGGTGCCGGCTACCAGTTGATCCGATGTGGGAGGATTTTCAACAAACGGCTAGCGCTGCGAACCGATCCAATTGCCAGTCGAGTCGAATAACCAGTTGCAGATGGGATTGACATCGTACGTCGTCAGTACAAAATCACGCTCTGTAAACCGGTACTGCGCCTTGAGACTCACCAGCTCGTCGTGAATATCGCTCTTGTTGGGATAGAGTCTAACGAGATTCGATACTTCTCCCGGAAGCATCATTGACACACCCAGCACGGCGGCGCTCACCAAAACCAAATTAACGCGTCGGCTTCGATGGTAGCGAAGTTGGTAGCTCAAGACGACAAGCAACGGCAGAGGTGCAAAGAGCAGCAGTCGGGGAACGATACCGAGATCGATGATCGGCAAGACCAGCATGTAGGTCAGGAGTATGCTGCCGAGCCTTCCCGGTAATGACGATACCTCAGCACTGTCCGCTAACGGCAGGCAGCAGGAAGATGCTTGGGCTGGATAACCCCGTCGCTGGCACAAGTCCACTCGACACTACCGGCATTAGAGACGGCTATGAGCCCAATCTCCTCGTCGAAAATAGCGGGATGTGCGTTGTAGCCGTACTTTATCTCTATAACATTATCTTCGATGCTAATGTGTTCAGTGTATTTTCCTATGATGTCGTGCTTATCGGCCATACCAGCTTCTGTATTATCATCCGGCCAAGCGCCACGCTCCAGGAAGTATTCATTGACGGCTACTTTTGCCCCGGCCGCAAGCGTTAGACCTTCTGATATCTGGGACCGGATTATATAATCCTGGTAGGCAGGAATCGCGATCGCGGCCAAAACACCAATAATCGCTACGACGATCATGAGTTCGATCAGTGTGAATCCCCGCTGAAACTTCGTCATATCCGAGTCCTGAAAACCGATGCGCATTGTATTCGTTTGGAGTGGGCGGTTATCGCTTGCCCCCCCAGTTCACGAGCACAGCGACCAAGTGAAAATTTGCTACCGATAGTGATAGTAGTAATTACATCTTGAATGAAGTTATGCTTGATGTCGTCATGCTGAATCACGCCCAAAACTGCGAACTGCGTCGTACCTTATGTCACGTAAACTTTCCCTAGAGGCCTACTGATGTCGACTCGATCTCGAATTACAACGCGCACACTCCTGTTTTTTATTTTGTCCTTCCCATTTTCTCTTGCCAATGCCGACAGCGCACAAAAGGCAGTGCTGGTCACGGGTGCAACCAGCGGCATCGGCTTGCGAATTGCGGAGGAACTGGCCAACAACGGTTACTTCGTTTACGCCGGTGCCAGAAAGCAAAAGGATATGGACCGACTCAATGAAATGGATAACATCGAAGCGGTCAGACTCGACGTAACCGTGCAAGGCGATATTGACGCCGCGGTCACGCAAATCCGCAATGGTGGCCGCGGACTTTACGGCCTGGTCAATAATGCCGGTGTTTTCATTGGAGGGCCGATTACCGAGGTGAGCATTGAAGAGACGCAATGGCTGTTCGATGTGAACGTCTTTGGCGTCTACCGCGTAACTCAGGCGTTCGCACCATTAATTATTGATCAAAAGGGTCGAATCACAACCATAGGGTCCATTTCCGGTACCGGATCCGGCATGTTTTTCAGCCATTACAGTATGAGCAAACATGCAATGGAGGCGTTTACCGATTCGCTGGCACTGGAAATGGCAAGGTTTGATGTTGACGTCAGCGTCATCGAACCCGGCAACTACGATTCCAAGATCGTCGCTAGCGCCTACGAACGGATGATAGAAAAAGGGTACGTCGACGAAGGCTCACCGTACGCCGAGGATTTGGAAAAATTCATGGAATGGCCGGCCGATCGTAGCATTTACAAAGCGCCAGATGATGTTGCGGCCGCGGCGCTGCACGCGCTGTCAGATGAAAACCCATTACGCCGCTACCTGGTGGTACCGGATGAGGAGGAGGCGAATTGGACAATCGGTACTGCATTAAATGAAGTGGCTGAACTCAATCGCTGGCAGGCATATTCCTACACGCGCGAAGAACTGGGTGCGATGCTCGATGCGGCGTTGGACAGACAGGCGGAGCAGCACTAGTCGCAGCTCGCCAGAAGTGACGACAAGTATCACAATGCCAGGCCCTCAGGACCCTGGCTGTTCCGTCCACAAAAAAGCCCCTGCCTTACGACAGGGGCTCTAAGTTTTCGTGGAACCATTGCCTAGCCAGCCATTGCACCGCGCAACTTTTTGATGGCATTCGCTTCGATTTGTCGAATGCGCTCGGCAGATACTCCATAACGGTCAGCCAGTTGGTGCAGTGTCTGTTTCTGCTCCGTTAACCAGCGACTCTGCAGAATGTCCCGACTGCGATCGTCAAGCGTGATCATCGCTCTTTTCATGCGAGCGCTGGCATCGTTGTCCCAGTCGGTCTTCTCCACCAAAGCGGCCGGATCGGCATTGTCGCTCGGCAAATACGCGGCCGGAGTAAAAGTGCGGTCGTCGTCGGAACTCTCGGGGCCGGGATCGAAAACGGCATCGCGTGAACTCAAACGGCGCTCCATCTCCGTGACCTCAGCCGGGGATACGCCCAGGTCTTTTGCGACCGCCTGTGTCTCGGCATGTGACAGCCAAGCCAGGCTTTTCTTTGACTTACGCAGATTGAAGAACAATTTGCGCTGCGCTTTGGTCGTCGCCACTTTGACGATGCGCCAGTTGCGCAACACGTATTCGTGGATCTCGGCGCGAATCCAGTGCACCGCGAAAGACACCATTCTTACTCCGAAATCCGGATCGAATCGTTTGACGGCCTTCATCAAGCCGACGTTGCCTTCCTGAATGAGATCATTGAGAGGCAGTCCATAGCCGGTATAGCCCTTGGCGATATGTACGACAAAGCGCAAATGTGCCATGACCAGATCGCGAGCGGCTGACAAATCCTCCTCGTCGTGGAAGCGGTGCGCCAGTGCCTGTTCGTCTTCCTTGCTCAATACGGGAATCGAACCGACGGCCTGGATATAGGCACCAAGATTGCCAACCGGAGCGGCTAGCTCAAGTTTATTGTTTCTCAAAGCAATGGCTGTGGTCATCGTTTTAGTGTCCTCCTTACGAACATGCATTTTAGCACTCTTCCACTTAGAGTGCTAACAACGCCATTTAGTTCCTCGATTCGGTAGCCAGACAACGCTTATAAAACAAAGAGATATACCGATTGCGTCACAAACTGCTTATGTAAAGTCGGAAAAAACGAGGTGGGCCGGGTGCATCCGAACCAAAGCAATTAACGAGGTTCGATCCGTCGCATATGCCGCGCCGCCGCCACCCAGGATCCGATCAGGCCCAGCAGGACACCCGTACCCAGGATCAGCAGGCTTTCGTCCCAATCGAGCGCCAGCACCGTAAAGGTGCTGTCATAAAGGCCCGATAATCGGGCGACAGGCTGTTTTAGCGCATACAGTCCATAGGCGATCAGTCCCAGCGCCAGCAAGCCACCGCCAAGGCCGTACCAGAGCCCTGAATACAGGAACGGCCGGCGCACAAACGCGTTGCTCGCGCCAATAAGTTTGGTGACCTCAATCTCTTCACGACGATTCTGGATATCGAGTCGGATGGTGTTACCGATGACAACCACTATGGCTGCTCCCAGCAGCGCCGACCCCATGAAAACAGCGCGTTGCAGGATATCGAGGATGGCGAGAAAGCGCTGCACCCACTCCGTATCTACTTGTACGAAGTCAGTTTCCGGCAAATTGCCAAGTTCCTCGTTCAATAACAGAACGGTCTGTTCGGTATTGGCGCTGCCCGGCCGTACCACCAGTGTGTGTGGCAGCGGATTGACCCTCAGGTGATCGAGAGAGGAGCCGAATCCGGATTGCACTTTGAAATCCTCCAGCGCCTCCTCGGCAGAGACCAGGATGACCTGCTCCACATCCGCGCGCTGTCGAATGATGGCCGCCAATCTCTGCGCATCTGACAGCGAAACGTCCGCATTCAGGTACACGGAAAAATCCAGTGCATTTTCCCAGTTGCCACTGATCGTAACGGCATTCTTGACGACCAGGTGCAAAGCGGCCGGCAACGCGAGCGTCACACCGATAACCAGAATCGTCATGAAGTTTGCGAAAGGCTGTCGCATCAATCGCCCGAGTGCTCCGACGCAGGTGCCTGCGTGTCGCAGGATCCAAATCTTGAATGAGCCGGGGGGTTTCCTGGCTTTGACCTCATTGCGCTGCGTCATCGCCATTGTCCGTGATGTTCCTCGCTCTCCAGTCGTTCGGCATACTCGGCAACGACATCTTCCTCTTCTTCGACTTGCAGGACGCCCTTCTCCAGTGCGATGCGGCGGCATCCGAGCTGATCTATCAGTGCGATGTCATGACTGGCGATCAGCAGAGTCACCCCGACCTCATTGAACCGCCGGAATATTCGCATGACTTCCAGTGACAAATCCGGGTCGAGGTTGCCGGTTGGTTCATCGGCAATCAGGAGTTTGGGCTTGCTGACGATTGCCCGGGCAATCCCTACGCGCTGTTGCTCGCCGGAGGACAGTGTTTCCGGGTTCTGCGTTTCCTTATTGAGTAAGCCGACCTGATCCAGCGCGGCGCGGACACGACGCGCCGCATCCCGATGCTGAGCTCCCGCGATGACGAGCGGCAATGCCACGTTATCGAACACAGGCCGATCGTAGAGCAACTTGTGATCCTGAAAAACCATGCCGATTTGTCGACGGTAGGCCGGGATTTTGCGACGAGATACGCGACTCGTGTTCTGGCCATCGACAATAACCTGCCCGCTCGTCGGACGTTCGATCAACGCAATCAATCGCAGCAACGTACTTTTTCCAGCACCCGAGTGACCGGTGACGAACACCATCTCACCTTTTTCCACCGACAGGTTAAGCCCGCGCAACGCTTCCTGGCCCCCGGGGAATCGCTTGACGACGTTTTCGATTCTTATCACGTTCGCCGCAACCTAACGGCCATTCTGGCTATTGAGAAGTGCATCAACGTACTCTCCGGCGTTGAAGGGCTGGAGATCGTCAGTCCCTTCACCAATACCTATATAGCGTACAGGAATGTCCAGTTGGCCAGCCATCGCCAGAAGAATACCGCCTTTCGCGGTACCGTCCAGTTTCGTCACGGTGATTCCGGTGACGCCCAGTGCGGCATTAAACTTTTCGGCCTGTTGCAACGTGTTCTGGCCCAGTCCGGCATCCAGAACCAACATGATCTCCTGCGGCGCATTTTCATCCAGTCGTGACACCACGCGTTTTATCTTGGAGAGTTCATCCATCAGCCCCTGCTGGTTTTGCAGCCTGCCCGCAGTGTCCGCCAGTAAGATATCTATGCCACGAGCCTGTGCTGATTCGTAAGCATCGAATATGACGGCGGCGGGGTCTGCGCCTTGTTGTTGCGCAACCACCGGCACGTCGTTGCGTTCCCCCCAGGCTTGCAACTGCTCAACAGCCGCCGCACGAAACGTATCGCCGGCAGCCAACATCACCGAACGCCCTTCATCCATGAACCGTCTGGCAAGTTTGCCAATGGTGGTGGTCTTCCCCGCACCATTCACGCCAACCATCAAGATCACGAACGGGCCGTGCGCACTCACCGGATCAAGTTCCCGTTCTACGGGCTCGAGCATTTTGACCAGGATCTGCCGTAAGCCGGCCTGCAACGAGGCGGCGTCCTTCAGTTCACGGCGTGCCAGTCGTTTTTGCAACTCGGCAACAATCTGCTCGGCCGCATCCACCCCAACATCGGCCATGACGAGCTGTGCCTCAAGATCTTCGAGGACTTCCGCATCGATTTTCCCACCCGGCGCCAGCTTTGCCAGGTCGTAAGTCAACCAGCTGTCGCCGCGATTCAGTCGCTGCCGAAGTCGCTTGAAGAAACCGCCGTGTCCCTCCCGGCTTGGGTTGTGGTTATTGTCAGGCACCAAAAATCTTCCAGAATCGAACTACGCAATCGCCTACACTAATCCCGATTTCGGGCGTTTCCATGAGGCAGGTTTGAGAACATGACGCGACAACGAGGCTCCAGGCACATTGGCAGGGGCTCGCCGCCCGGGCGGTTGCGTATTGTAGCCGGAAAATGGCGCAGCCGCCTTTTAAACATCGCGTCAGTCCCCGGGTTGCGCCCAACCGCAGAGCGTATTCGCGAAACGCTTTTCAACTGGCTGGCGGCCCGAATTCAGGGCAAACGATGTCTCGACCTGTTCGCCGGTACCGGAGCGCTCGGCTTTGAGGCCCTGTCGCGAGGTGCCTCGACCGTGACCTTCGTTGAGAAATCGAAGGAAGCCGCCGCCATGTTGCGCGAAGCAAGTGCTGAGCTGGATGCCGCCGGTGCCCGTATTGAGTGCAGGGATGCCATCGAATTTCTGCGTGGCGGATGTCAGGATCGCTACGATCTGGTGTTCCTGGACCCACCCTTCGCCGATAATTCACTGGCCGAGTTGTGTAAACTATTGAACGAACAAGGCTTCCTGTCTACGCAGGCACAGGTTTACCTTGAACAGGAAAAAGCCGGGACGCCACCTGATTTGCCAGACGGCTGGACCGTCGCGCATGAGAAAACGGCGGGTAACGTGCGATACTCTCTGGTAAATACGTCATAAAAAGAATCCGGCGCCCGACGCCACCAAGACGAGGAGCAACTGATGGCAGTATCGGCAATGTATCCGGGTACCTTTGACCCCATCACATTGGGGCATGAAGATCTCGTTCGCCGGGCCCTGCGACTCTTCGGCAAGGTGGTTGTCGCGATAGCGGCCAATCCGGGTAAGGAACCCATGTTCTCGCTCGATGAAAGGGTCGGGCTGGCGCGGACCGCGTTGGGCGACATGAAGAACGTTGAAGTAACCGGATACTCCGGATTGACGGTCGACTTCGCCCGCGAAAATAATTTGCAAGTCATTGTTCGTGGCCTGCGCGCCGTGTCGGACTTTGAGTACGAGTTTCAACTCGCGAGCATGAATCGTCATTTGACCGATGAAGTAGAAACGGCTTTTCTCACGCCGACGGAACAGTTCACTTTTATCTCGTCCGGGCTGGTTCGGGAAATCGCGTCGATGGGTGGCGATGTTACCGACTTCGTGTCGCCACAGGTGCGGTTAGCATTGCTGCAGCGTTGCCAGGCCGACTAACGCTGGCAGTGTTTGCAGTAATAGGTCGAGCGTTGTCCGAGCACGACCAATGATATCGCCCGATCGCAACCCCGGCACGGATCGCCATCTCGCCCATACACCAGCAGTTCCTGCTGGAAATAGCCCGGCTCGCCGTCTCCGCCGTGAAAATCACGTAGTGTTGTGCCACCTGCGGCGATGGCCCTGGTCAGGACCTCCTTAATCGCATCCACGAGCCTCAACATACGTAATCTCGAAACCCGGCCAGCTTTGACCTTCGGATTAATACCGGCCATGAACAGTGACTCGCTTGCGTAGATATTGCCGACACCGACCACGATGGCCGCATTCATAATGAATTGCTTGATAGTCACGCGCCGACCTTGCGCCTCGTGCCACAGGTAGTCGGCATCAAATTCGGCCGCAAGCGGCTCCGGACCCAGATTGATCAACAAGGGGTGAGCGTAAGGATCATCGGCCCAGAGTAGCGAGCCGAAGCGCCGCGGATCACGGAAGCGCAACGCTTTGCCGTTGTCAAAAAGAATGTCGACATGATCGTGTTTGCCGGCGGGTTCATCCGGTTCAATAATTCGCAGGCTTCCGGACATGCCGAGATGCAAAAGAGCGCTGCCGCTATCGGTATTGAACAGCAGATACTTGGCGCGACGACGTAACGATTCGATAACTTTCCCACCAAGGTTCTTCTCGAAATCTGCGGGTACCGGCCAGCGCAGGCGTCGGTCGCGAACGATGACGACCTCAACCCGGCGCTGCTCCACCCAGGGAGCGATTCCCCGGCGACTGGTTTCTACCTCAGGAAGTTCTGGCATGGGTTCGCGGTCCGATTACTCGTGCAAAGACAATCATGCCAGACAGGCGACCTTACCCATCGTCGATGAGCGAAAAAAAACCCGCTCGAGGCGGGTTTTTCTGAACGGCTGGCGCAATCAAAATTATTTGATCTTCGCTTCCTTATAAAGCACGTGCTTGCGGGCTTTGGGATCGTACTTCCGGGTTTCCATTTTCTCCGGATGCAGCCGTTTGTTTTTCGTTGTCGTATAGAAGTGGCCGGTACCGGCACTGGAGACAAGTCTGATTTTTTCTCGCATTTGCTTATCCTCTCCGTCAGCTAGATTCGCTGACCCTGCGCGCGAAGGTCGGCAAGAACCTTCTCGATGCCATGTTTATCGATGATCCGCAGCCCCTTGCTGGAAACGCGCAGACGCACGTAACGTTTCTCGGACTCGAGCCAGAAACGCTTATAGCTCAGGTTCGGCAAAAAACGCCGCCTAGTCCTGTTGTTGGCATGGGATACGTTGTTGCCACTTTGCGGGCGCTTCCCGGTGATCTGACAGACCTTGGACATTGGAATTAAGTCTCTGATTTTATTGAGTGTTACTCGCACGTCGCGAGCGCAGAGCGGGACTTTATACCAGCCTCGGTGCCGCTAATCAAGAGGATTATCCATTCGCCGTCAAAGAAGGCCGCGAGTGGCCAGGGAAGTACTGCTGCCATCGCCGATAATGAGGTGGTCCAGAAGTCGAATATCGACCAGCTCGAGAGCGGATTTCAGCCGCCGGGTGATGCGCTCATCCGCCTGGCTCGGTTCCGCCACCCCGGACGGGTGATTATGCGCCAGTATGACCGCCGCCGCGTTGACCGCAAGGGCTTCTTTGACCACCTCGCGCGGGTAAACACTGGTGCCGTCGATGGTGCCGCGAAATATCTCGGCAAAGCGCAATACCCGATGGCGGTTGTC
>CAYUOY010000032.1:0-29843 GCA_964446495.1 uncultured Woeseiaceae bacterium
GGGTGGTATCGTCGGCAACCGCATTGTTTATTGCGACGGCGTGGCCATAAATTCCTATGCCGACAAGGGTCGTGACTATGGGGCTATCGATCAATGTTTTATGGGCATTATCGATACCGGGGACAGTCGCCAAATAGACTGGCGCCGCATCGACGCACATCCCGGCGCATCTCGATACCGCATGGCGGCAACAGGTATCGCTGAAAAATCCGTGGTGATGTTTATTGGTGGCACGGAAAATCCGTACAACTACAATGGCCTTGGTTACGACGGCAATCCGTCCGAACCGGCCACGGGCGCGCTGCTCTTTGACGTGAACTCACTCAGCTGGCAACAGCTTGCAACGGACGGCGATGCAACGATGGATCACCGCGGACTTGTGGCCTACGGTGAGGGCTGGTTGACGATCGGCGGTATGGCATCCGGCCAGACCGTCACTGACAAAGTAACCCTCTATACGATCGATTGATGCGCTACTCGCGCTTTGCAGAAACCCGGTAGAGCCAGATAACCACGGCGGCAATCACCACCAGGCCGGCAGTGCTGCCCATCCTGAGTGAGTCGCTGAGAGCCAGCACATCGGCATTCTTGTAGATCACAATGGGTATCGCCATCAAAATGCCTACGAGGGCCTCACCGGTGATAAGGCCGGCCGCGAATAACAGGCCATGACGCATGCTGGTCTCTCCCGCACTGCTTCGTTTCGCGTGTGCTTTCGAGGCGAAATGGGCGACCAGACCGCCGATCAATATCGCGGTGGACAACTCGAGCGGTAAATAAATACCAACGGCAACCGCCAGTATCGGGGCGCGAAAGGTCGAGCCTTTTGCCTTGAGCATTTCGTCGACAATGATTATGACGATACCGATACCGCCGCCAATGCTCACCATCGCCCAGGGCAAACCTCCCTTGAATACCCCCTCCGCGACTGACGCCATCAGGGTCGCCTGCGGTGCCGCCAGCGGATTCGGGTGTTCAGGCGTGGGCACGCCAATGCCGTAGGCCTGTAACAACAAGTTCAGAATCGGTGCCATTAATAGAACCGCGGACACGACTCCGACAATTTGCATGACCTGTTGCTTCCAGGGTGTCGCTCCCAGGATGTGACCCGCTTTGAGGTCCTGCATATTGTCGCCGGCCAGGGCGGCGGCACAGGCTACGACCGCACCTATCATGATGGCGGCAGCCGGGCCGTTACCGGCATCCGCCCCCAGCATCAGCAGCAGGATGAACGACGCAAACAGAATGGTGGCGATGGTTACGCCCGATATGGGGTTGTTCGAGGAGCCGACCAGTCCCGCCATGTAAGCCGCCACAGACGAGAACAGGAACCCGGCGATAATCATGATAATGGTCATTGCGAGACTGATGCCAATGCTGCCAACGATATTCTGATACAGGACGAAAATGGGAATCACAAAAACCGCAATTCCGATCATCACATAGTTCATGGGTATGTCGCGTTCGGTGTGGAGCACGTTCTGGTCCCCACCGCTTCTGTATTGGTGCAAGCCGCTCTTTATGCCGTCGACCAGGGAGCCACGCATTGAAATGAGGGCCCAGATTCCACCGACGACCATTGCGCCGACACCCAGGTAGCGAATTTGTGAGGTCCAGATGGCCCAGGCGAGATCCTCCGCCGAGCCGCTGCTTTGAAACTGGGCCAGGAGATCGGGGCTGCTTTCCAGAAAAAAGGCGGAAAAAACCGGAATGGCCACATACCAGGAGATGGCGCCACCCGCGAAAATCAGCACGGCGATGTTCAGGCCAACGATGTATCCGACGCTGATGAGTGCTGGCGAAAGGTTCATGCCGACGTAACCAACGGTGCTGCCGCCAAAATAGCGTGCTGCGGCGGCGGATCCTTGCCATGCTTTCAACCCGGTCGCGCCAAATTTTATGACCGCGCCGGCGATCGCCGCCAGGGTCAGGAAGCGGATGCCCTCGGAACTGTCCTCTCCGACCTTCAAAACTTCCGCTGTCGCCTTGCCCTCCGGAAACATCAGGTTTTGTTCGATAATCAGCGAGCGCCTCAGTGGAATCGTGAACAGGACGCCAAGCAAACCACCCACGCCGGCAATGGCGGTCACCCACCAATAGTCAAATACATTCCAGTAACCGAGAATGATCAGCGCCGGCAGCGTGAAGATAACCCCCGCGGCGATGGACTCGCCGGCGGACGCGGCCGTTTGGACAATATTATTCTCAAGTATGTTGGATTCTTTGAACATCTTGAGGATGGCCATTGAAATAACCGCGGCCGGGATCGATGCCGAAACGGTCATCCCCGCAAACAGACCGAGATAGGCGTTAGCGCCAGCGAGCACCATCGATAATACGATGCCCAGCAATATGGCTTTAAGGGTGAGTTGTGGTGGCGTTGTCGCAGATTCCATGAGAGCCCCGGTAATTATTGTTGTTTTTCCAGATGCCAGTCGAGCGTAATAGTAGCTCAGCCGGCACGACTGTGAATGCCATGCTCGGGCGGTTTTCGCACTTGGTCGGGACTATTCGATCAGTCCATCTGCGGCCAGATTTCTGGTGATCGCCGCAGCTTCGTTCAACACGATGTCGTAATCTCGCGTCGTTTCATGGCCCATTTTGATGGTTGAGCTGGATTGTATGGCCCACACCGGTTCGCGGTTACGGACGGAATACAGCTGGCTTACCATCACCAGCTCGTGTTCGAATTCCACACTCAGCGGTTCCAGATACTCCGTAACTTCGACGCTAAAGACATCGTAGTAATAGGTTGGTCGGAAATTCACTGTTGTTTCTGGTCGCATGGTGACGACATTCGCGGTTGTCTCAAGGCTCGCCGGTTGGGTGACCAGAACGGCATCGGCGTCAATTTTTCCGGCCATCTCCACAAAGAGCTGCCGGGATATTGGTGTTTGGGTGTCCATCATCGACGTGCTCGCTACCCCCGTGGTGCCGAGAGCCGCCAGGTTTTTTACCACCTCTGTCTCGAGATAGCGACGTGCATCAAAAGAGTCCAGCAACGTGATCACCAGGATATTCTTATAGGGGACATCAGCGCTTGCCGGAACATCCTTGATACGCTTGACCTGTGGGGCCGAAGAGCAACCTGCCAGCAGGATGGCAACACCCAGTACCAGGACAACGGTTTGACCCACTCCCTTTAACGTCACGCCAATTCCTCATACATATGATTTGAGGTCGCATAATGCGGGTCTCGCGCGAAAATTAACAGGGCTGGCCATGAGAGCCCTGATCAGCGCTCGTCACGAGGCAGGTAAATGTCGCGCTATGATGACAGTCGCGCTCGATGACCGGGGTGCGAAATGAGCCTTCATCCCATCAAGTATCATCGGCTATCTGGCGTTCCACAGGCAAGTGGGTCTGGAATTGCACTTTTGAATTCGGGTAGTGCCAGTTAGCGTCCAGATACCAGCGGCGACCATAGTGGGAACAAGGCAGGCAATTGCCAACGGTGAATGCAGTGTCATGATGCGCTGTCCCATTGGCGCGATTGGTTTCATACAGCTTTTGGACGTCGCATTCTACATCGAATATTTTCGGCCGCCACGATATCCGTTCACAGCCATGAGTGGATATGACAATATGCGACGCTATGACGATTCGCAATGTATTTGCTGTTCTTGCTGTGGTGACTACCTGTTTCATTTCGACGCTTAGTGTCGCTGCAGACAGTATCGTTGTGTTGATGTATCACCGTTTTGGTGAGGACAGGTTTCCGTCTACCAGCATTCGTACCGTGCAGTTTGCCGATCATCTCAAACATCTGAAAGAGTCCGGGTATACAGTGGTGACGCTTGCCACGGTACGCGATGCCATCGAGTATGGAGCGGCGCTGCCGGAACGAGCGGTGGCCATTACTATTGATGACGCATACCGATCCGTCTACGACGTCGCCTTTCCAATGTTAAAAGAATACGGCTTTCCATTTACGGTGTTTGTCGCAACGGATGCGGTGGACGAGAATCTGGCTGCCTACATGACCTGGGACCAGATGCGCGAAATGACCAGCGGAGGTGCAACGTTTGCGAATCATGGCGCCGCGCACCAGTCGGTTATCGAGCGTGAAGACGATGCGACCGCTGAGGAGTGGCTGGCGGCCGTGCGCAGCGACATAGAAAAAGGTGCAAAGCGCCTTGAACAGGAACTCGAGCCTTTAGCGGGGCTGTTTGCGTATCCCTACGGCGAATACAATTCGGCGGTCGCCGTTATGTTGCGGGATATGGGTTACGATAGTTTTGGCCAGCACTCCGGCGCGGTGGGTCCGCACAGTGATCGCCGCGCGTTGCCGCGTTTTCCGATGGCGGAGTCATTCGGCGACATGCAGCAATTTCGAACCAAGGTGGCAAGCGTACCGATGCCGGTGACCCGGGTTGAGCCGTGGGAACCGGTTACCGAAAACCGGCAGCCGACGATTTCAATTACGCTCGGTGAAACCGATGCCCGATTGGCGGAGTTGGCTTGCTTTATCAGCGGACAGGGACAGGCGACGGTCAATTGGCTCGTAGCCAAGCATGAATTCGTCGTCGGTCCGGCCAGACCATTCGGCAAAGGTCGTCAACGGGTCAACTGCACCGCACCGCGAAACGACGGTCGTTACCTCTGGTTTAGTTACCAGTGGATTGTCCAGTAACGATCAGGAGAAATATCAATGCATCGACATTTATTCGCACGACAGACAGGTTTTCTCGCGACGTTATTTGCGGTGAGCCTAAGCGCCACTGTGAAAAGCCAGGAGGTTGTTGTTCTGGCAGGAACCGAACAAGCGATCGAATGGCTGGAAGGCGAAAACTGGTGGGGTGAGGGAAGGCGCGACCAGCAACTGACGGTACCCAAGGCGATAGTGACCGGTATCAATCCGAGTTGGCGCAGCGCCTCACAGAAGCTAACGGTGCCGCAAAAAAAGGAACTCTTCTACCGCTTCATGTTGCCTCTAATTGTGCATGCCAATGTCATGGTCATGGAACGTCGTGAACGACTGTTTGCCATGAAGGCGACACTGGAGGCGGGTGAAGAGCAATCGGATGCTGATATGCAGGCATTGCGTGACGGAGTCATCCTGTTACGCGTCGCCAGGGAAGGCGAGGCGGCCGCGCTGACCTCGGACAGTGACAGTCTGGGGAGTATTATTGACGAAATGATATATAAGCTCGATATCATTCCAGCCGGCCTTGCGCTCGGACAGGCCGCTTATGAAAGCGGCTATGGTACGTCGCGATTCGCAGTGGAAGGCAATGCGTTATTCGGGCAGTGGACGTATGGGGGCAAGGGACTCGTGCCCGAGCAACAACGCGAAAGCCTGGGCGATCATCGCATCGCGGCCTACGACTGGCCATTCGATAGTGTCCGTGGTTATTTCATCAATCTGATGTCGCATCCTGCGTATGAAGATTTTCGACGGTTGCGTGCGGACTTGCGTGTCGCAGGCAAGCCACTCACGTCGATGGTGCTGGCCGACGGTCTGATCAAATATTCTGAGCGTGGGCAGGAATACGTCGATACGTTGAAAGGCATCATGCGTGTGAATGGTCTCGCCGCTGCTGACGAAGCGGTTTTCCGCGAGGAACCCATGCGGTTTCTGGTTGGTGCTGAAAACGAAGCGGCCGCGATTGAGTTGAGAAAGGAAATCGGGCGACTCCGTGCCAGTGGAAAGCTTGGTCAGATCGTGCGGCGCATGCGTCTGGATTGAATCGCAGAATCTGGCATACACTGTATGCAAGAAAAAGGAGCCTCCGCATGAAGCTACACATCCTTAATTCGGAACACGATATGAAAATGATAGTGCCACTATTGCTGTTGGCCCTGTGCCTGGTGCCACAACCAGGCCGCGCTGATCTGAATCCAGCAGAACAAAAAATTGTGGATTGGGTGGATGAGCATGTGGAGGATGCGATCACATTGCTGGAAACATCCGTTAACATTAGCAGTGGCACGATGAATCATGAGGGTGTGCGCGAGGTCGGCGAGCTGCTCGGTAGTGAACTCGAGCAACTGGGGTTGGAGACGGAATGGATCGACATGCAGTCGGTTAATCGGGCCGGGCATCTTATCGGGCGGCAGGACGGTTCGAGTGGTCGAAAGATGTTGTTGATCGGTCACCTCGACACGGTTTTTGAATCCGTGGATGGCGAACAGTCATTCGTACGTGACGGGAACCTGGCAACCGGCCCGGGTATCAGTGACATGAAGTCCGGCAATGTCGTCATTATCTATGCACTGAAAGCACTAAACGCAGCAGGTCTCCTGAATGAGTCTAAGCTGGTTGTCATATTCACCGGTGATGAGGAAAAATCCGGATCGCCAAAATCAATTTCGCGCGCGCACCTGGTCGAGGCGGGCAAGTGGGCGGATGTGGCATTGGGGTTTGAAGAAGGCGTGACCTATGACGGCTCTGACTGGGCGACGATTGCACGTCGTAGTTCGACGGGATTCAAACTGGAGGTCACGGGCATTCAGTCGCATTCATCACAGATATTCAGCGACGATGTTGGCGCCGGCGCCATTTTCGAGATATCGAGAATACTCGCAGAATTCTACAACCAGCTAACCGGCGAGGATCTGCTGACATTCAACGTGGGTGCCATTGCCGGTGGCACCGTCGTTGAGTACGATGCGGAACAGAATCGGGGCAGCGCTTTCGGCAAGACCAACGTCGTGCCCAATACGGCAATCGCGCAAGGTGGCATTCGCACCATTACACAAGAGCAGCTTGAACGTACACGTGATGCGATGCGGGCGATCGTCGCAGCGCACTTACCGCAAACCAGTGCGGTAATTTCCTTCACCGATGGCTATCCGCCAATGTCGCCCTCTGCTGGAAACAAAGATCTGCAGGAACGTTTTTCGGCCATCAACGTTGATCTGGGGCGCGACCCGATGCCAGCATTGGACCCCGGCCGTCGCGGAGCCGCGGACATTTCTTTTGTTGCCCCGTATACGGATGCTCTGGCCGGCCTGGGTGCTTTGGGGGAGGGTGGACATACGCCGCATGAAAGTCTGGAACTCGATTCGTTGGCACTGGCGACGAAGCGCGCAGCGATCATGATTTATCGTCTCAGCCAGGAATAGTCTGCCACAGACATTATGAAAAATTTCGCGCTGGCCTCGATATCCGTTCTGATTAGTCTGGTCCTGTTTCTGACTGTTGCGGAAATAGCGACCCGAATGATATGGGTGCCGCCATCGGAACTGAGTACGCCGATGATTGAGGAACACCCCTATTTTGGCTGGGCTCCCCGGCCTGGAATTGCGGGCCGACATGTAACGATGGAATTCGATTATGAATTTGCCAATACCGCGCAGGGCTTCAGAGGAAGTGATCTCGTCGCGGCCTCCAGACCGGACGACATCCTCCATCGAATTCTGTTTCTGGGCGACTCTTTTACCTGGGGCAACGGTTCGCCTGATCACGAGACTTTCGTGGAGCGAATAAATTCCACTATTGCCGGATCGGAGATCATTAATTCGGGAGCGAACGGCTACGGGCAGAGACAGCAATTGGCCATTCTCGACACGCTGGGTGCCGTACTGAAGCCAGACCTGGTGGTCCTGATGTTTTTCTGGAACGACGTGGAAGATAACGTCAAGAATACCGCTCCTGGCTTTGCTGTCGGCGGTGACGGACGCGTGGTTCGTACGGATCTTTCCGTTCCTGACGATTTCGACCCGCTCGCACAGCGGCGCGCGGGAAAACCCAGAGAGCGATCCAGGAATAGCCTGGTAAAAAAGTCCTATGTCTACAGATTATTCAAGGAAGGGGCAAAGGGTTTTCGGCATCGCGTATTCGGGAGTCGGCAGCGTCTGATTCAGACTCGGGAGCAAAGACAGAGTGCCTGGGAGGAAACCACCGCTCTGTTGCGACTTATGAAAATGCGGAGCGAAGAAATAGGATCGGCATTTTTGGTTGTGTCGATTCCCGACTATGAACTGGTCAGCAGCGGCGGTGGGCTAAAAGGGCAGAAACCAATCAATTTTGACATTGAAGATCAAATTCGCGAGGTGTGTGCTGGGTTGGAAATTGCGTACCTTGACTTGCTTCCTGAGTTGAAGCTACGACAGGCAACGGCACCTCGGCCTTTCTATTTTACGACGGACCGACATTTGACTCCGGACGGAAATGGCGCCGTGGCAGACATATTGATACCGGTACTTGAAGAGATTCTGAATCAGACAGGTTCTTCCGCAACATGACCGGTCCGAATGAATTACCTGCGCTCGCTTCTACAAAGTCAGCGCAGCGTCGAGCAAGGTAGCCAGCCGGAGTCCGGCTTGTTTGAGGCGCCGTTCAACGGTTTCTTTGTGCGTGGCCAGGTATTGCGCTGATGCGTTCAGTTCTCGCTTTGGTTCGCCCTGGTCAAGCATCATATTGCTGGTACGGTACCAACAGGCACCTTGCTGCCGGGTGCAGTATTCAGTCGCAGGAGAAATGGTGACCTGGTAGGACTCGTTTGCCCATTCGACGGGCGAGTCCAGGCGCCACGTTGATCGCTCACGGTCGGTTATTCCTGCTCCGAGCTTTACCGCAATGCTTGCATAATCAGTGCCGATACCCTGTTCGATAATGTCGAAATCCCAGACGGAGTGAATATTGCCGCCTTCTTTGTCACCCTTTTTTGCAATGAAGTTTCCGCCCCGGTCATCCTGGTAGGAAACGTGTAATGGTTGATGCATATCGCCGACCCAGTGGCCGAGCAATTTCAGTGCCAGTAATTTGTCAGCTTCGGAGCTATCAGGATCGCCGAGCATCGCCGCGTCACTGTTGATCGCTGTGAAAAGGCAGGATTCGGCCATGGGACAGTTTTGTTGTGTAATGGCGGCGAAACTTCGTGGCACGTTGACGTAGTGATCGATCGCCCGAATACGGGGCGGCCCGTCGGCAAACAGGCAGGATTCCGCGAAGGTTGAGAATTCGGTGTCCCGATCAATAAGTCGATCGATTTGTACCCGGGTTGAATCGCTCACCTCCGCGTAGGCAATCTGGCATACGGTTTTGTGGCCTGTGCTGCCCCAGCAAAAACCTGCAGTGGGGATCAGGATGGTCAGTAAAAGAAATACTCTCATTTTATCGCTCACAAAATACCCGGTGGCCCTATCGTACTATTTTCCCGACGGTGTTGGAGTCGCAGCGTGATGAGTGCATAGAACAGTTCCGGGAGCACTCGTCTAACAACTGATGCAGGCATCACGATAACGTTTGTAAGACACACCGGACATGACGAAGAAAACCGCTGAAACCGCAATAGTCAAGTAGTCAATTTCCGGTCGGGTCATCGACAGGTAGATTCCGGTTAGCAACATGATCATGCCAAAAAAGAAATACGTTGGAATGGAGGCGGGCATCGGCGCATTCACTCCAACGCCGAGGCTTTGTTTTAGCCGTTGCTGCAAGCTGGCCGTATCCTGCAGTTCGTCGGCGCAGCTTTGGCTGCACGCGATGCCTTGCCCCGTGTCATTGCAGCACTCCTGGCAAGTCGCTTTACCACAATGCTTGCACACGGCCACGGCGAGTTGCTCGTGATGTTGGTAACACCGCACGATCAGTCTCCGGAGTTGGTGGAATAAGTGTCGGCGATCAAGGCATCGAGGCTGGTGCGAATCTCGGCGGCCCAGTACGGCGCTCTCAATGCGGCTTTTTGGCCGTGGTCCGCAGAATCGGCCGATTGCGGTGTCGGGATACGCGGCAAGGCTCGCAAGTCAAAGCGCACGACGCGATGCTTGTCGAGAATAATGACGCCGGGCGTGCCGGTGATGCCGTATTCGCCGGCTTCCATATCGCCCTCCAACAGCAGCGTAAAGTCGTAGCCGCCCTTTGCGATGACGGCGACAGGATCGCTGTCTTCGAAGATATTGATCGCGAGGATTTTTACCTGGTCGCCGTACTCGAAACGCATACTTTGCAGGTGGGGCATAAGGGCCTTGCAGTAGGGACACCAGCTGGCCCAAAAGAAGAGGACGGTGGCTTGCTGCTTAACTTCATCTTGCAGGTTGACCTCGACACCGTCCGGGGTAGTCAGTGTCCAGTCTTCCCCGATCTCGCCCGGTGTCTGCAATTCCGGTGACTCAGTCGATGCGCTGGCGGGAAGACTCAGAATAAATACAAGCAGGGTCAATAACAGACGCAAAACAGGCCTCGCTTAATGATTCGAAAAATGTACACGCGGCCAGTTAGACCGCCAGCGCTGTTGAGATATTACAGATGAAAGGATTCAATGGATACGGATCGACGCTGTTACGCCTGTCGTACGAGCGGATACTAAATCACAATTCTTGACAAAATCATGCAACTCAAGAGCCCCTAAGAGGTCGATAATTCCTGTCATTTCGGTATATTGGGCGCCCCACGCGACGCCCTGTCGAATGAGCATCGTCGACACTTGTCAGAAGGGCGAGATGTACCCACCAATAGATATCTGAAGGCCAGCATAGCGCATGTACTCTTTACGAACTTTCATTGTTTCCCTGTTTCTTCTTCCCGGACTGGTTCTGGCCCAAGGAGGGCCGCCAGGAGGCCGCGCTGTGACCGTTGAAACGTTGCAGATTGAACCATCGGTACTGCGTTCCACGGTGAAGGCGGTGGGCACAGTGCTCGCGGATGCCTCGGCATTGTTGCGGGCCGAAGTGCCGGGTCAGATCATCGGCTTGCATTTCAACGATGGCGAGGCGGTGGTTAAGGGGCAACCCTTGTTCTCCATCGAGGCAACGGTATTCCAGGCCGAGGCCAATGAGGCGAAGGCCAATGCCGAACAGAGTGAGGCGGCATACACGCGTGCCAGGGAGTTGATCGAGGACAACCTCATATCGGCGACCGACTTCGATACCGCTCGGGCCAACAACAACGTGAGCGTTGCCAGGTTGTTGTCGTCTCAGGCCCGTTTGTCCAGAACCACGATACGAGCGCCATTCGATGGTTTCGTCGGCTTGCGACAGATCAATATCGGCGACTATGCGACCATTGGCCAGGAATTGGTCGGCGTCGTGCGCCTTGATCCTTTGCGAGTCGAATTCAGCGTACCGGAGACGCGCCTGGCGCAGCTAAAGATCGGCCAGGAAATCAATGTCGCGATTGGGGCGTATCCAGATGCGACCTTTGAGGGCGTCATTACGGCCATAGCGCCACAGATTGATGTAACCGGGCATAGCGTGACGATCCGGGCGCGGCTGCCAAATCCCGAATTGAAGTTGCGGCCGGGGCTGTTCGCACAAGTGAGCATTACGCTTGCCGTCAAATCGGACGCCCTGATGATTCCTGAACAAGCGATTTGGCCCATCGGCCAGACCAAAACCGTGTTCGTCGTAGTGGATGGGAAAACTTTGCAGAAAACCGTCACAACGGGTCAGCGCCTGCCGGGATGGGTGGAAATCACTTCAGGTCTGGTTGCCGGCGAAGAACTGGTGACCGCCGGTCAGATGAAAGTATTCGACGGTGCGGCCGTGAAGACGATTCCCGCGACCGGCGTCGACAGATAACCACGACCATGCAACTTTCCAGTATCTCCATTCGCAGACCGGTGCTTGCCACCGTTTTAAATTTGATCATTCTGCTGGTTGGCATCATCAGTTACGACCGACTCTCGGTGCGCCTGATACCAAATGTGGACGTGCCAATCGTAACCGTGCGTACTTCCTACCCCGGCGCTAATGCCCAGGTCATAGAATCGCAAGTGACCAAACCGATCGAAGACACGCTCTCGGGAATAGAGGGTATTGAATACATCAGTTCCGTGAGCCGCGCGGAACTGAGCCAGGTGACCGTACGGTTCCTGTTGGATCGTGATGCAGATGCGGCCGCGAGCGACGTTCGGGATCGTGTCTCACAGGCACGACGCTTCCTGCCCGAGGAAGCGGATGAACCGATTGTACAAAAGCAGGAAGCGGATGCGCAGCCGATCATCTACCTGGCATTTTCGTCAGATCGTCATACGCGGACGGAAATTGCAGACATCGCGACCCGACTCGTCAAAGACCGGGTTCAGACGATTCCTGGTGTCGCGCAGGCGAACGTCTATGGCAACCGGTTCGCCATGCGCGTATGGCTTGACCCCGATCGTCTGGCCGGATTCGGACTCACACCGCAGGATATCGAAGTCGCACTAAGGGCACAGAACATCGAAGTGCCGGCGGGCCGGGTCGAGGGTGCTGATCGCGAATTCACCGTCCTGGCTGAAACGGATCTGCGCGATCCGGACGAGTTTGAGCAGATAATCGTCAAGAACACGAATGATTTCCTGGTTCGACTGGGTGATGTCGCACGAGTCGAGATGGGTGCGGATTCCGCTCGATTTAGCGCCCGTTTCAAGCGCCGCAATGCCGTGCCGCTGGGAATCATCAAACAGGCGGTCGCCAATCCGCTGGATATCTCCAACGCGTTGAAAATCATGTTGCCCGAAATAACCCGCACGTTACCCGAGGGTATGCGTGTGGATTTCGCCAACGACAGCACAGTTTTTATCCAGGAGTCCATCGACGAGGTCTATGTGACGGTGGCGGAATCCGTCGTCCTCGTCATGCTGGTCATATTCCTGTTCTTACGCAGTTGGCGGGCCGTGTTGATACCACTGGTTACGATTCCGGTATCGCTTATCGGTGCCTTTGCGCTGATGAACATGCTGGGGTTCACGATCAATACGCTTTCGCTGCTTGCCATTGTGCTGGCCATAGGCCTGGTGGTCGATGACGCGATCGTTATGCTTGAAAATATTTATCGGCATATTGAGGACGGCATGCCGCGATTCCAGGCGGCACTCAAAGGCAGTTCCGAGATTGGTTTCGCCATCGTTGCGATGACGTTGACGCTGGCGGCGGTCTACTTACCGTTCGCATTCGCAACCGGACGCAGCGGGATGCTGTTTATCGAGTTCGCGTTGACGCTGGCGGGGGCGGTTTTGGTGTCCGGGTTTACGGCACTGACCCTGTCACCGATGATGTGCTCAAAGCTGCTGCGTCCGAATGAAGAGCACGGGCGTTTGTTCATGTTCGGTGAGCGAATTCTCAAAGGACTGGACCGCGGCTATAACGCCTTGCTGGATCGGGTGTTACGAGCGCGCTGGCCAACAGTTGCCCTGGCGGCAATGATCGTGGTCGGCATGGTCAGTTTGTTCCTGACCTTGCCCGAGGAACTGGCACCGAAGGAAGACCAGGGGATCATTATCGCCTTTGGTACCGCACCGGAAGGTGCAACGATTGAGTATACCGATCGCTATGCCAGGCAGTTGGAGGACATCCTGGCAACCATTCAGGAGGCGAACCGGTATTTCGTCATTGTTGGTTTCAGTGGCGTTACCAGTGTCATTGGTTTTGTCGGCCTGGAACCCTGGGCAGACCGGGAACGTAGTGCACAGGACATTGCACAGAGCCTGTTTCCCCAGTTTAGTGGCATTGCCGGCATCAGGGCGTTTCCAATCACACCACCGTCTCTGGGACAGCGAGGATTCGGTCAGCCGATCAGCTTTGTTGTGCAGTCTACAGGTACCTGGGCTGAGCTCGATGAAATCGTTTCAAAGCTATTGAAGAAGATGGCGGAAAATCCGCAGCTCACGAACCCTGATTCTGACCTCAAACTTAATAAGCCCGAATTGCGGATCGACGTCAATCGGGAAAAGGTAGCGGTAGTGGGCGCCAGCGTGGCCACGGTTGGACGTACTCTTGAGACGATGCTTGGGGGGCGCAACGTAACCCGATTCAAGATGGGTACCGAGCAATACGATGTCATCGTACAAATAGAGGACGCGGCCCGACGCACACCAGGTGATCTGAGCAATATTTTCGTCCGCGGCAAAGACGATACGATGATTCAATTACAAAATCTTGTGACGGTTACCGAGACCGTGGCGGCGAAGGAACTGAATCACTTCAATAAGCTTCGTTCGGCGACGATTAGTGCGGGGATGGCGCCCGGCTATTCGATGGGTGAGGCGCTGGAGTGGATGGAGTCGGCATTGCGCGAGATCGAACCAGATGCGCTCTATGACCTGTCGGGCCAATCCAGAGAATTTCGAGCATCGGCGTCGAGTGCATTTGTGCTGATGGCCCTGGCGTTGGTCTTTATTTATCTCGTTTTATCGGCACAGTTCGAAAGTTTCGTTGATCCACTGATTATTCTTGTTGCTGTACCGCTCGCATTGTTCGGCGCGTTCCTGTGTCTGGCGGCATTGAACATGGGCAACGAATTAGGCTGGTGGACGCAAACGGGCTCATGGAATATTTACACACAAATTGGTGCGGTCACGCTGGTGGGATTGATATCAAAACACGGCATTCTCATTGTTGAGTTTGCCAACCAGTTGCGCGAACAGGGCATGACCAAGCGCGAGGCCGTGTTGCAGTCTTCATCATTACGACTTCGTCCGATTCTGATGACGACCGGCGCGATGGTATTGGGTGCGGTGCCGCTCGCGTTCGCGACCGGCGCCGGCGCGGAAGCGCGTCACCAGCTTGGTTGGGTAGTGGCGGGAGGCATGAGTTTTGGCACGCTGTTTACGTTATTTGTGGTTCCGGTTGTATACCTGTTTCTCTCCGGCAAGCATCGGGGGCCGGAGACAGACTCGTAAATCCTGCGGCCTGGAATCGGGCGTCAGGTCGAGCTCCTACAGTCTATCTGCTGGCACTCGTGCAGGAGCACGATCCGACACGCGCTCCAGTCCACGTCAAAACGGGTAGGAGCGCGACCTGACGCGCGACCCAGCTGCCCCGAATAACAAAGACAGGAGCCAATTCGAGCTAATCTATAGTTCCAATTCGGCTTAGCGGTATTCCACAAACGGAAACCAATCCTCTCTAAGCCGCTCACCGGGCTGCATGCCATGCCCGGGATAGGGCGGAGAGGTAGGGCCAGCTCTTGCGACGTAACGGGCATCGTCTCCTACGAAGCGTAGCGACAAAGCCCTTCTGTTACTGGTGCTGAAATTACCTCGCGCTCCGTGGACCGTTCGGTAGTCGAAGGCCACGGCATCGCCGGGTTGCATGGCCCATTCCATTGTCGGGAATTTCTCCGGCTCCGCGTCAGGATCTGGTACCGCCCGGTAGTCATCCTCGTTCGGATAGAAATCCTCTTCCGACAACCAGCGAGTCGGCAGCACAGGTTGTCGCCACTTGTGCGAGCCTGTGATCATGCGCAGCGTCGCTTTATCGACAGGATCGACCGGAATCCAGAAGCTAACCGTCTGTTTTCCTTCAACAAAGTAATAGGGTGCATCCTGGTGCCAGGGCGTCGCTCTGGCGGTGCCGGCTTCCTTGACCAGGACGTGATCATGAAAGAATTGCACTCGTGCCGATTGCATCAGTGCAGCGGCCGTTGCGGCGGCGGCTGATTCGAAAATCACTCTCTCGAATTCGGGGATCCGGTTCCAGTTGCAATAGTCGTCGAAAAACCGACCGGCTTCGCCGGGATTCGTATTTTCTGCCGCGCCGGGACCGGGTTCGCGCAGGTTGCGTTCGATGCCTGCAATGATGGTCTCAGTCCAGTTTCGGAACAGGCCCGGTAGAAACAAGGCGCCGTCGCGTTGATACGAGGCGACCTGCTGTGCGTTGGGGCCTGAGAAAGTCTCGGTCATCAGTACTGGCTTCTGCAGCATTGTGGCCAAAAAAAACGGGCCCCGCAGGGCCCGTTCTTCAAACATTCAGCCATGTCCAATAGCCGTGCTGAAAACACCATGGAGGGTATTTTCAGCACCCGGTTAAAATCGTTTGGTGAACGTCACGCCATAGGTTCTCGGCTGGTTAGGGTAGCCGCTGATGCTGCCGGCTTGTGCTACGGATGGGAACGCACTCAACAGGTAATTATCATTGTTGAGATTGCGGCCCCATAACATGGCTTCATAGCCATTTTCCCACTGAATGCCGAGGCTTGCGTTAAACGTACTTACCTCCCGTGACGCGACATCCTTCGAAACGTTTTCTACGATCTGAACCTCATCATCGTAGATATATTCTGCACGGATATAACCCGAAGCACTGTCGCCGAGTTCGAAGTCATAAATGGCCGAGAGATTCATACTGAATTCGCTCACACCCGGCACCTTGGTTCCACTCAGGTCTGTTGGGCCGTCGGGGCCTTGCGCATTTTCGAACGAATCGTAGGTCGGATCCAGCCAGGTGGCGGCAAACGAGAATTGCAATGCATCGACCGGTGCGTATTGCGTCTCCAGTTCGATACCCTGTGTCGATTGCTTGCCTGCATTGGCGAGAGAGAAACCGGTACCCAGGAACAGGTTGGACTGGAAGCCCTCAATTTCCTGATCAAATATCGCGACGTTTACCGAGCCTCGATTGAAGCGTGCTTTCAAGCCGATTTCGTAGACCGTCGCGTCTTCGGGTCCGGCAAAGCGTGTACCGGCATTGAGGTTGTTCAAACCGAGACCGGCCGCATTGATGGCGTCAAGGTCGGAGCCGAAGGGTCGCGAATCGCGTGAAAGATTCCACGAGGATGCTTTGAAGCCCGTGGCTGCACTCAGGTAGAGATTGACCCTGTCGGTGGCGTCGTACGCTATGCGGGCGGTCCAGGTGACTTTGTCGTCCTTGGTGCGACCCGGTTCGACGGCATTCGGGAAATTCAGGAACGGGGGCATGAATTGCAGTGGTTGCAGTCCCAACAGACTGTTACAGGCAGGCGGTGGGTTGGCTGCCGAGCACTCAATGGGTGCCAGTGCGGCAGACGTGGCTGCTGCAATTGCCTGAGCCTGGGCTGGCGGCACGCCGGCATCGATGGCTTGTTGAAAGACGGCGCCAAAGATGAATGCTCCACCGACTTGTTCAAGGTCAAGACCTGAGAAAACATCGGTTACCAACATGTCCGCTTTGGCGTCTTTCTCGTCTTGCGTATAGTTCGCTCCCAGCGTCAACGTGACCCGATCGTCCGCCATGTGAATATCGAGTTGCCCGAAAAATGAATACGCCTGGTTGTCCAGGGCGAACATCTCGAAGCGTCCCTGGCCCGGGGCAAAAAAGGTGCCCTGCGGTAACATGAGGCCGCCCTCAATCTGGTTGAGCGGTGAGTTGCCAGGTATGCCCCCCGTCAGGATATCGGCATAGTTTCGGAAATCCTCTCCATAAGTAAGGACGTTTTCTACTTCGACTTCTTCGTCGAAGAAAAACCCGCCTACCATCCAGTCGACCGCACCCTGTCCGGATGAGGTGAGACGAAATTCCTGCGTGAACGTGTCGATTGCCGTGTCACTGTTATTGGGGTCAATTAGCCGGGCGCTGGTGAAATCAACGTCGCCGTTCTCGAATTTGTCCTGAGTTCGAAACGCCGTGATAGAGGTCAGGGTGACTGATTCAAAATCGTAGTCGATTTGCAGTGAGGCGCCACTGTTTTCGATTTTATTGACAGGCGCAAAGTCGAAATACTGTGCCCTGGCGAATGGATCTTCGGGCAGAATCTGACCGCCGATGGCAACGATTGCGCCGCCAGTTGGGCCATTAACGATGTTTGACACACCACAACAAGCCTCATCAATTTCGTCATAGTCAGCTATAAAGCGGAATTCCAGATTGTCGCTGGGCTGAAACAGCAATTGGCCGCGAACACCGTAACGGTCGTGCTCGTTATAATCGTTTCCACTGGACAGGTCTTTAAAGTAGCCGTCACGAGTATTTGAACTGCCTGACAAACTGAAAGCGACCGTATCCGATATAGGGCCGGAAACATCGCCCTTTACAATGATTTCATTAAATTCACCCACAGTTAGACTGGCAGAACCGCCAAAACCGTCCAGATCTGGTTTTGCAGTAATGACACTAATGACGCCGGCGGATGCATTCTTGCCAAACAGCGTGCTTTGCGGGCCACGCAGGACCTCAATACGTTCCAGGTTTGGCAGATCCGCCAGAGCCGAGGCAGATCGCGATCGATAAACACCGTCAATGAATACGCCAACCGATGGCTCAATGCCCGCGTTGTTGGCGCCATTGCCGAAGCCGCGAATGACGAAGTTGGTGTTGCCTGTCTGTTGCAATTGTGTGACCCGCAGGGACGGGACCAGCGATTGCAAATCCACGATATCGCGAATCGTTGCCTTCACCATGGTGTCCGCGCTGATAACGGATACCGCAATGGGTACCTCCTGCAACGTTTGCGCACGTTTCGATGCCGTTACGACAATCTCTTCGAAAACGGCCACGTCTTCTTGTGCGACGGCCGAGAGTGCGAATGAAGTCGCGATCAACACTGACACACCCATTAATGCGGGTTTCTTTAACATGGGAATTCCCTGCCTGTAATTTAGGATAAAAGTCGATATAGAACGGGAAGATATGCCATCTTCTTCATGTAAGCAACTGCCCGATTGGCAGGTTGAGGTGTGACGCGAGCGGCTGCACTGGCGAAAACACCGAATATTGGTGGTATACAAGCGTCAGGGGAGAGCCGATAGCTGAGGGAAAAAAAACATTGTGTGGCTCAAATACCACATCATGACTGACGCCAATACAGAATATGTTCAGTGTTGCGCGGGCGCCAATTCGGACGTTGCTGTTGCGGTTCTGTGCGACAGGTCTTGCGATCTAACCGAGCTGATCCTGACCGGTATCCCGGACTGGCTGTGGGATGACCTCTGCGCCCAGCCGCCGCATCACAAATGTCATGCTGATGAACAGAATGATCATGGCAATGAACAACACCAACGGTGTTTGATAAAGACCGGCCATCCAGTAAGCGAGTATCGTCACGATACCCGTTATCCCCGCATAGGCGGCCTGGGAGGTAACGTGATCGAGATGGTTACAGTCGGCACCAACCGAGGCGAGAACGGTGGTATCGGAAATCGGTGAAACGTGATCGCCCATCAGCCCGCCACTTAAGACCGCTGCAATGGTCAGGTACATGGGGGCTCCCAACTCATAGCCGACCGGTATGGCAATCGCCATCAGAATGGCAAACGTGCCGTAGGAGGAGCCGGTCGACAAGGAAATGATCGCGCCAAGAACGAATACGATCATCGGGAAATAGGCAGGTGCCACTGATCCGCTAATGATGGAGGCGACGTAGTCAGCCGTGTGCAGGTCCTTGGTCACTGAACTCAGGGACCAGGCCAGGAGCAGAACAATCGAGATATAGACGAGCTTCTCGGCACCTTCGATGAATACACCCAGGGACTCGGTATAGGACATTGATCGATACCGGCGCATCATCTCCATGCAGGTAAGGGAAGCCGCCAGGTAGGCGATATCGAGCGATGAGCGAATGTGTGTGCCGGTGATGCCCTCATGGGTCGCGTGCCAGCTGATGAGTCCGGCTACCAGCAGCAGCATGACGCTTAACGGATACAGGAAAATGCCCAGCCCTTCTTTTTCACCGGCATCCTCGGCCGTGAGCTGTGTCGTTGCCACTTCAGGTTCCGAGAGGTCACGTGCGGCCAGAAAACGCTCTTGCATGCGTCTCATCGGGCCGTAATCTCTTTTTGTGAAAATTATGATGGGCACAGTCGTTAGTGCAAGGAAGGCGTAGAACTGGTACGGGATGACCTTGAGCAATACGGTAAAGGCGTTTTCGGTCAGGCCAACCTCTTCATAGGATTTCTCGATCAGCGACATGATGTAGGCACCCCAGCCAATAAACGGGATGAGGATGCTGATCGGAGAGGATGTCGTATCCAGGATGTAAGCCAGCTTTTCCCGGCAGAGATTGAATTTGTCGAAAACAGAGCGATAAAGAGGGCCGATGATCAGGCTGTTACCGGAGTCAGTAAAAAAGATGGCCAGACCCGAAAGCCATGCCAGCACCTGAGCTTTCGCCGGTGTTGACACAACCGCTGTCATTCTTGCGGCGAAGGCTTTTGCGCCACCCGATACTTCGAGCAACCTGACGAAGCCACCGATGATCATGATGGTGACGATGACCTGTGCCTGCGTCCCATTGGATATTTCCGCGAGCAACTGATTCTCGATGGAGTCGAGCAGGGCGTCGAAGGGGTTGAAATTGGTGATAATCAGCGAGCCGCTCATGATGCCGATCGTTAATGCCAAAATGACATTCTTGCTGTAGATCGCTAACGCAATGGTCAGCAGCGGTGGAACGATGGAGAGGAAACCGTAGTCTTGCATTTCTTGTACTTATTAGTAGTGCGACCGAATTGAGCATAGCACGGGTTCAAAAATCCGTCCTCGCCGAGCGCATTCTTGCGTAGTCCAGGCTAGAAGCGATTGGCTCGATAGGGGGCCAGATCAATACGCGGGTCTCGTCCAGCGACGAGATCCGCAATAACCAATCCGCTGATGGGGCCCAGGGTGATGCCGAGGTGCTGGTGACCGAAGGCATAGAAGACCTTGTCGGAGTCACAGGCCCGGCCCAGTACGGGTAGTGAATCCGGCAATGAGGGTCGAAAACCCATCCAGGCGGCGGTCTCGGTTGCATCGAGATTCGGCAACATGCGTTGTGCCGCTGGCAGCAGGCTTCTGATCCATCGATAGTCCGCTGCGGCATCGAGTCCCGCAAATTCGATCTGGCTCGTCAGTCGCAGTCCCGTTTCCATGGGTGACAAAACGAACGAGGAGGTGGCATTGAATACCACCCGATTGAGCAGCTGGTTCCCGGATGCAGGCAAGCTCAGGTGATATCCGCGTTCAGTGTCCAGGGGGACGCTGTCACCGAGTTGACGTGAAAATCGCTTCGACCAGGCACCGGCGGCAACAATGACCTTGTCGACCGACAGTGTCTTGTCCGCACCTTTCAGTTCGACCGATTCGCCCCCGGGGTTGATCGTAACCACATCGAACTGCTGGTAGCGGCCGCCACGCCGACACAAGAGATCGACCATGCCTTGAACCATACGCTCGGGATTCTTTAAGCGCAGGCTGTCGCTTTGGTAAATGCCTCTTTGAAAAATCGGCGCGAGGTGTGGCTCCAGGTCCTGAATTTCGGCAGCGCCGAGAATCTCATACGGAGTGCCGTTCGCCTCCATCAGGGCCCGAGCATCTCCCGTTGCCGCAAAATCCTTGTCCGTTTCATACACCTTCAGCCAGCCACCGGATTCGATGAGCTTGCCCAGGTCGGTGCCGTCAGTGAGGTCTTTCCAGCCCTCGAGCGCCCGGCCGGTCAGAGCGTGAAGGTCGCGTGAATTCTGCTCGACTCGTGCGGGTCGGCTTTCAATTAGAAAGCGGATCAGCCACGGGAAAATCCGCAGTGCATAGGCGGGTTTTACGGACAATGGCGACCGTTTTTGGCCAAGCATCCGCAATGCATTGAATGCTATCCCAGGCATTGCCGTCGGGACACAAGAGCCGTTGACAATAGCCCCGGCATTGCCAAAAGAGGCGCCCGCGCAGGGCTCCTGCCGGTCGAGGAGAGTGACCTTGTGACCATCTTTTTGCAGAGCGAGCGCGGTGGACGCACCGACAATACCGGCCCCAACTACGGCTATGGTCGTGTCATTCATAGGGGACTTCAGCCGGGATCAGCGATTCGCATTTCAAAATGTTCGGATTCAAGGTGCGGCTCGCCCGTAATGGCCAGCCATTGCAAAAACTCGCAACACCGAAGCTGGGCGTTTTGAAAAGTTAGATGCGAGTTCAGAAGTGATCAGAGGTTCCCTTATAGTTCGTCAAACCTACCTTGTTGGACTGCTAGTTCAGCAACTCACGCTGACCTGGTTGCCAGTGGGTCAGGTTAACCTGTGCGGAACCAACGCCAATCGATCGGACCCATTTGGCGGCAGCATCCAGTGTGACCCATGATTTGACTTTTCCTTTCTGCGTCTCGGCCGTTATGGCCCCATTGGGTGTGTTGGCTTCAATGTGGAAGCGGGCACCGTGACCGATGATGCGAACCTTCTTGACGGCACCGGCGGCGACCATCGCTTTTAGCATTTTCTCATTCATTGTCTGTTCCTTGAAAGAATTCATTTTGCTGTGGAATTCGAATGCCTGAATCGTCGCAGTGTCGCCTGATTAGCATTTCAACCATGTTGGCAACGCTTCGGTGCTCTTTGACCGCCGCTATACGAATGCCCTCTTTGACGTCGGGGTCAATGCGTAGGTTCAGCGTGGCGGTTTTGTTTTTTGGCATGTTGTAAAATACGTTACAAAGTAACCGAAATGTAACGCATATTGCGGTCCACGTCCAGCGATGTCATCTGCCGACCTGCAAGCGTTGACCGCGGCACTGAAATACCGCAGCATCCCGCAACTCTTTTTTCCTCGGCGAGTGCCTGCCATTACCGAACCTGATACACATCAGGCGCGACGTCTGCGATACGCGCTGCCCGGTATCATTGCCCTTATGGCGATATTGGCGCTGTGGACTTTTCCGTTCGCGGAGTGGGTCGCTGTGGCAGTCCGCTGGGGGCAGGTGCATCCATTGCTGGGATCCGCTGCCTACCTGGCCGCCTGCACCCTTGGCGCGATAATTTTTGTACCGGGTTCGTTGCTGGCGATGAGCGGCGGCTATCTCTATGAAATGCCGCTTGGCATGGCGATGGCCGCGTTTGGTGGGGCTCTGGGCGCCGCGGCGGCTTTTGTTTGTGGCAGAACCTTTGCACGCGACTGGGTTTTTTCGAAACTCGGCGGTCACCCACGATTGGCGGCGCTGGACAAGGCGCTCTATGAGCAATCATTTCTCATTGTCATGCTGACCCGGCTGGCGTTGATCATCCCGTATAACGTGCTGAACTATCTCTACGGCGTAACCGGCGTCAGGAAAGGACCGTATTTTTTCGCCTCTGCACTGGGGCTGATTCCGGCGATGGCCATGTGGGCCTACGTCGGGGCGCTGGCTAAGGACTTTGACGAGATTCTCTCTGGCAACCTTGAGACCGGCATGGCCGGGCGGGTGATGTTTTTCGTTGGATTGCTGGCAATTATCCTGGCGGTCATTGTGGTGCATCGAACGGCAAGCCGTGTCCTCAGAAAGCACCTTGGAGAATCATGATTATTCAGGAATCCGAGGAAGAGCAACGTCGCAACGGCCTGGCCGCTGCTCTGATCGCGTATTCGATCTGGGGCTTCCTGCCGGTTTATTTCAAGTTGGTGCAGACCGTACCGGCACTGGAAATGCTGGCACACAGAATCGTCTGGTCAGTGCCTTTCGGTGCGGCGATCGTACTGCTAAGGCGTCAATTTCCTGAGGTAAAACGGGCGTTAACGCACAAACGAACCCTGCTTTTCCTGCTGCTGTCGGCCTCGTTTGTCTCCGTCAACTGGTTCCTTTATATCGTCACCATTCAACGCGGCGAGATCTTTCAGGCTAGTCTTGGTTACTACATTAATCCACTGATGTATGTCGCCGTCGGGGTTTTGTTTCTTGGCGAGAAACTGCGGCGATTCCAGCTGGCGGCGATCATTCTGGCGGCGATCGGGGTGGCGGTTCTGACGTTCAGTGGTGGCATGTTTCCGTGGATCGCCATTGCTCTGGCGATGTCCTTTACCTTTTATGGCGTCATTCGCAAACAGGTTGTTGTGGGTGCCATGGCCGGTCTGTTCATCGAAACGATGTTCATTGTTCCGTTTGCTGTATTTTATCTGGTGGCACTTTCGCAGGCGGGCGAGGCCGTGCTGGCAAGTGCCGACACCTCGACAATATTACTGTTGTCACTGTCAGGGCCGCTCACCGTATTGCCGTTGTTGTTCTTCGCGATTGCGGCCCGTCGACTGCCGCTGACGACCATTGGCATGATGCAATTCATGGCCCCAACCATCAATTTTGCGGTCGCCATTTACTACGGAGAGGTGCTGACGGTAGCGCATATCATTTGTTTTACCTGCATTTGGCTTGCGATCAGTCTGTTTATTTATGATGCATGGCGGCGCAAGTAGTGCAAGTGCGTAGAATTTAATGAATAATTCGCGGGCAGCGCGAACTATCCCGGGCAGGAACGTTCCAACGATTTCAGCCACAGCAGAACAATAACTCGAACAGGGTCAGCGCACATGAGGCGGAATGAAAAACGTTACGTGCTTATTGCGGGCATTCTTGTTGGCGCAATTGGCATCGCAATCTTGCTTGGCAATATGAAGCCGCCGCCCGAGAAAAAAGAAACTGTCGCGGTCGATATTCTCGTGGAAGTGATGCCATTGGTTTTGCAGACTACGCACCTTACTGTAGAGAGTCAGGGGACGGTAAGGCCGCGCACTGAAACCATATTGAGTGCGGAGGTGACCGGTTCCATCGTCAGTATTTCACCGAAACTGATTGCAGGTGGCATTTTCAGGCGCGACGAGGTGCTGATGCGCATCGATCCAACCAACTACCTGGTGGCGGTCGATCAGGCTGATGCGTTGCTCAAGCAACGGCAAATCGAGTTTGACGGTGCAGAGAAACTGCGCCGCCAGGGATATCGCGCTGAGTCCGAATACGCTTCGGCTGCTGCCGCGCTGGCGTCTGCCAAAGCGGAAGTGGTCCGGGCGAACCGCAATCTTGAACGAACCTACATTCGCTTGCCGTACGCGGGAATGGTCAGAAGCAAGGATTCCGATCTGGGGCAGCACGTGAATGTTGGCACTCGGCTGGCGGTGACCTTTGCAACGGATCAGGCTGAAATTCGTTTGCCGCTGACGGATCGGGACCTGGCCTTTATCGATCTTCCGGATGCCAGCGCCATTTCAGATACAGGTAGTGATGAAGGACCGTTGGTAACACTGACAGCCGTGCAGAAAGGTCGGGAAACGACCTGGCAGGGTCGGATTGTTCGCAGCGAAGGTGTCGTTGATGAAAAGACGCGGGTCACCTATGCCGTTGTTCGAGTCGATAATCCGTATCAATTGGCGAGTACTGACAGGATCATATCGCCGTTGCCGATGGGCACATTCGTCGCCGCGACGATCGCTGGAAAGACCGTGCAGAATGTACTGCGAGTACCGCGTTCCGCATTGCGAGGCAACGGCCAGATAGTACTGGTCGACGACGATGACCGGCTGCAGATTCGAAGTGTTGATATCTTGCGTGCCGATGCTGACTATGCCTACTTGCTCGGCGGTGCGCTGGAAGGAGAACGGGTGTGTCTCACGGCGATAGAGAACCCGATTAATGGAATGCGGGTGCGGACCGAAGATAGCGAGCCGGATCGGCCACTAGCCACCAGCACGGATGAGAGCTAGACGACCATGACACCGGCGAGCATAAGCAGCGAAAAAGGCATCATTGCCTGGTTTGCGAGCAATCATGTCGCCGCGAATCTGATGATGCTGATGATAATTGCCTTCGGTATCGTATCGGCATTCAACCTGCGCAAGCAAACCACCCCCGACTTCGAGCTGAATACAGTGGAAGTGACGGTGCCGTATCTCGGTGCCGCGCCGCAGGAGGTGGAAGAAGGCGTCGTCATCAAAATCGAGGAGGCCATTCAGGATATCGACGGCATCGTCGAGATAAATTCAAACGCTCGCGAGGGTGTGGGAACGGTCACCGCCGAGATCGCCTCGAATGCGGATATCAATGAGATATTGAGTGAGATCAAGACCCGTGTCGACGCGATCTCAACGTTTCCCGGACTGACCGAGAAGCCGGTTATTTTCAAGTCAGAGATTCCCATACACGTCGTGTTTGTTTCGATTTACGGTGATATGGATGCCTATGCTCGTAAGGCGCTGGCACAACAGGTTCGCGATGAATTGATGACCATGCCGGCGGTCAATCAGGTGCAGTTTCTTGGCGATCGTGATTACGAGATCAGCGTGCAGGTTTCGGAGCATGTGCTGCGGCAATACGGCCTGACCATGAGCGAGGTGTCGCAGGCAATCCGGAATTCATCGGTTGATCTGCCCGGAGGCACACTGAAGACCGACGGTGGCGATATCCTGCTGCGTACGGAGGGACAGGTTTATACCGGTCTTGAGTACGCCCAACTGGTGTTGCGAACTTTGCCGGATGGTACACGCCTCACGCTGGGTGATATCGCGACCATCGACGACGGTTTCGTCGAAACAGATGGTTACGGTCGCTTCGATGGCAAGCCGACCGCTATATTGCGCGTGTTGGCAGGGGGGCAGCAAAACGAACTCAATACGGCCCGTGATGTCCGTGAATACATCGAAAAAAGAGCTGAGACCCTGCCCGATGGCATCAATATGGAGGTCTGGATCGATCGGTCTCATTATCTTCAGGGCCGACTCGACATGATGATGAAGAACATGCTGCAGGGTGCGCTGCTGGTGTTCATCGTCTTATCGATGTTCCTGCGTTTAAAGGTAGCATTGTGGGTGATCGTCGGCATCCCCATTACTTTCCTCGGCGCACTGTGGCTCATGCCAATCGGTCCCTGGCCAGTGACGATCAACATGATCAGTCTGTTTGGTTTTATCCTGGTGCTTGGCATCGTGGTCGACGACGCCATCATCATCGGGGAGAGTATCTATACCAAAATCAGGGCGGATGGACACACGTTGGACAACGTGGTCAAAGGAGCGCGCCGAGTTGCCGTGCCGGCTACGTTTGGTGTACTGACGACCATTGCCGCATTCGCACCAATGCTGTTTGTTGGCGGAATTGTCGGTCCGTTTTTTGTCGCCATGTCAATGGTCGTCATTCTGTGTCTGATGTTTTCACTGGTGGAGTCCAAATTCATTCTTCCGGCTCACCTGGTTCACGCGAACATAAAGCCCGTCGATGAAGCCTTGATTTTCATGCCCTACCGGGAAATGCGCTGGCATCAGCGTTTGCCACGTTTTTTCCAGAGATTAAACCGGCATGTACAGCACGGTTTGAATTTCTTCATCGAAAACCAGTACCGACCGATGCTGGAAAAAGCCGTTGATTATCGCGGCGTAACGTTCAGTGTTTTCGCCGCCGTAATGATTCTTACGGTCGGCCTGATGAACAGCGGCATGGTGCGTACTGTGGTGTTTCCAGAGGTACCCGGGGACTTTATCCTGGTCAACCTGGCAATGCAGAACGGCACGGCTCCGGAGCGTCGCAACGATGCGCTGGACCGACTGGAACGCGCGGCCATGGAATTGAACGATGAGTGGGTTGCCGAGCACCCTGATCACGACCGGCCCATTAACCACATGGGTGTTTTTACCCAGGGTGATACCGGTGGTGTGATATTCGCGGAAATGCCGATGAAAGATGATCGGCCATTGAATGGGGATGACATTGAAATAATGTGGCGAGAACGTGTCGGCGATATTCCTGGTGTCAAGGAGCTGACGTTTTCTGGCGGTAACAACGTGGGTGGCGGGGCTCCATTAAGTTTTAATTTGACGGGTTCTAATTACGACTCACTCGAGCGGGCCGCTCGGGAACTTGAGGTCAAATTGCAGGAATATGGCGGCGCGTTCGATATTCGAAATTCTCTGAGTGCGGGTGGTGAGGAAATTCGATTGTCCATCAAGCCTGAGGCCGAGGCGCTGGGACTGACGATATCGTCTCTGGGTCGTCAGGTACGGCAGGCATTTTACGGCGAAGAAGCGCAACGTATCCAGCGCGGCAAAGATGAACTCAAGGTGATGGTGCGATACCCGAAGGACGCACGACGTTCGATTGCCGACCTTGAGAATATGCGCATCCGAACCCCGTCGGGAGACGAAGTGCCCTTCGCGTCGGTCGCGGAGGTGAGTTTTGGCAAAGCTTATTCAAGCATTTCGCGGCAGAATCGACAGAGAGTGGTGACGGTTTCAGCGGATGTCGATCCGGAGGAGGTTGAGCCGGGAGAAATTATCAGGGAGATTTCGGAGGAGTATATGCCAGCGTTGCTGTCGCGATACTCCGGTGTGAGTTACAGCCTTGAGGGAGCAAGCCTGGAACAACAGGAGTTGATTCGAAACCTGGCGATGGCTTCCATTGCCGCGTTATTCCTGATCTACGCCCTGATTGCCATACCGTTACGCTCCTACACTCAGCCGTTGATTATCATGTCGGTCATTCCGTTCGGCCTGATTGGCGCGGTGTTGGGGCATGTCATCATGGGCAAGGCCATCAGCATGTTTTCGCTGTTCGGCCTTATCGCTCTGGCCGGAGTGGTGGTCAATGACAGCCTGATCATGGTGGATTTTATCAACAAAGCGCGACTGGAGGGGGTGGCCTTAAAGCGCGCGGTTATTCAGTCCGGCACAGAACGATTTCGGGCCATTATTCTCACCTCGATTACGACCGCGGTAGGGCTTATGCCCATTATGCTCGAGAAAAGCGTCCAGGCGCAGTTTGTCATTCCCATGGCCATTTCGATGGCCTTCGGTATTATTTTTGCGACCGTAATTACCTTGTTTCTCATCCCGGCGCTGTACCTGTTGCAGGTCGATTTCGGTGTGTTGATGCGCGATGGCAAAAATCTGCTATTAGGCAGGGAAGCGGTGCCGCGAACCGATGGTCTCGAATCTCGGTAATCAACTGCTACAGGCGTGTGTCACCGGGTAACGGTACTTTGTTCGCAATGAGTCAGGACGGGGGCCCATTTCTCCCGGGACCTCGTCGCGAAAACTGTACGCGTAGCCGTTCGCGGATTGTTTCTTAATTACGTGCTTGGTATGGAATCGCTGTCGTTTTAAAGCACGCGCTATCGATGCGCCTATCGCATGCTGCCGTAGTATTGAACAAGCGCATCAATCGATACTGTCTCGAGCCCGCCCATCCTTGGCTTCAAAAAAGTTCGTTGTCGCGGGCTGGACAGAAATGCCAATCGACTCTTTGTAGCGTGCGGGCTGGTCAACTTGTACATGGCGCGCAGACAATTATTGCGACCCACATAGGACGGCTGCACCTGGAAATTGCTGTCGCTCGAAAGAACAGGGCGTAGCGGTAAAACAAATCAACATATTGTCTCGAATACCGAAAACTTTCCAAACTATGTAATGCGTGATTACGGATTCACATTAACATTTTCGAAAACACGAATTAGGCAGACCTTCCCTGGTCGCATTGGCAACCCCATAGCAACCGAATGAGAATAAGTACTACTACGAATTCAGTGTCTGTACTTACCTATGTAAGGTTTGTCACAAGCAGGAAGAGGTGAGGGTCGATTTCGATTCAGCCTTCACAAAAAGGAACGAACTGGAAACGACGCAGTTCAGCTAGCCGTGCTCGGGCCGCTTACTGGCGGCGGCTTGTCCGGTCAGCGGTAATGTGGTCTGTAACCAGAGGGAATCGTACTCGAATGAATATGAATCTGGTCGGCCGTATAGTCTTAGTGTCGTTCCTGGGAGTCCTTGTACCTGCGTTGTACGGGGCAGTAGCGGCCGACGAAAATACCTCCGATGTCCCGTACAGCAGGAAAGGTGCCGATACCTGTATCGCCTGTCATGACGATCCGCAGTCTCTCGCTGTATTCCAGACTAAGCACGGCGTACCAACGGATCCGCGCAGCCCGTTCGGCCAGGGCCAGTTGCAGTGTGAGTCCTGTCACGGCCCAGGCGGCGACCATTCGCCCAGGGTACGACGCGGGCAGGAGCGTCCCGCCATCACGTCGTTCGGGCCCGAAGATGAAAGCAGTATTAGCACACGCAACAGTCTGTGCCTGGACTGCCATGACAGCGAGGTCGGCTTCGGCTGGCACAACGGGCCGCATAACGATGAAGAAGTTGCCTGCGCAGACTGTCACGTAAGTCACGCGCCGAGGGATGCCGTTCTGCAAACATCGACACAGCCGGAGGTTTGCTTTGACTGTCATCAGCTACAACGCAGCGAAACACTAAAAGCATTTTCCCATCCGTTCTACGAAGGAAAGATGGATTGCAGTGGATGTCACACTCCCCATGGGGATACCGTTGCGACGACACTGGCCCGTCAGACTGTGAACGATACCTGTTACGACTGCCATGCTGAAAAGCGCGGGCCCTATTTGTGGGAGCACGCGCCGGTCAGCGAAGACTGCACGCTATGTCATTCGCCGCACGGCTCCAACCATCCTGGCATGCTCACTCGGCGAGCTCCTTTGCTTTGTCAGAGTTGTCACTCGCAGGCGGATCACCCCAGTGTCGCT